>JAAVFI010000001.1 GCA_014800815.1 Bacteroidales bacterium
CTACGAGCACGAGATCAAGTCCGGGCGTGAGGGTCATGAGCCAATTTATGTAGCCGATGAGCACCTCGGTGGAGTCGGTGTCGGGATAGTCTACGACCTGCACGTTGATGCCGCCGCGACGACGTCGCTGTCGCTCGAGGGTAAAAATGATGTTGCGCTCCCACCAACGGAGGGAACGGCCAAACCACCGAGCGAATTCTGCGGTTATGTCGAGGAAGCGGCGTGACATGCCGCGAAGATAGTATGCGGTCTGTGGGAGGTGTGCGGGTAGGTGTCGGCGGAGGGGAAATGGGCGTGGGAGGTGTGGGAGATGTGGGAGGCTTGGGAGGGGTGGGAGGCAGACGCCAACGTATAGAGCAGACCTATCCCGGCACATTCCTTCGCTTCGCTACGGCATGTGCCCGGAGTCGTTGAAGAATGGAGCCGGATAGTTCCTAAAGAAAGAGGTTGAGTCTCACGACTCAACCTCCTCCTCGATTTCACCCATTTCCACAGATGAAAGTCTTGAAAAGAATTTATGGATTATACCGTTATTTAACCAATTTCTTCGTTACATTGGAACCCTGACGGATGATATAAATACCTGAAGTAAGATCTTCTATAGGTTTGGTCTGCTTTATGCCGTTAAGGTCAAAGATTTCGGCTTCTGTTTGTGCATCTGTCAGGACTGCTTCTACCCCGGATATTCCCTCTATAAAGAAGAAATCTTTCCATTGAGGTGCCGAGGCATATAGTGTTTCACTTCCTTCAGGAACATAGAGAGTACAGTTCCATTTGATGATATCGTCGAGAGCCTGCGCGCCGCATTCGGGAGGTGTAGTTGCACTGGTGTAGAATTTTGTCAGTCCGGTGCAGTCGGAAAATGCTTCTTCTCCAAAAGATTTTATTTTGTTTCCTACAGAGAAATAGTCCATTCCGACACAGCCCGAGAAAGCCCAGTTGCCAATAGAGATTAGAGCCGGGGAGTTTTCAACTCGTTCCAGTACTTCACAATTTTGGAAAGTATGGTTTTTGATTTCAGGGATATTGTCACCAAATTTCACACTCTTGAGTCTCAGACAGTCATAGAACGCATAGTCATCTATTGCCCCATTGTTATCCAGCGAAATATCGGTGAGGTAATCGTGGTGATAGAATGCGTAGGCTCCCACATCAATCACCTTCATTTGAATTCCCTGATTTGTAATGGATGAAGGTACCTCGAATTGTGCGTTCGATGGTGCATAGAGATAGTCCACCACATTACACGTTCTCTCCGAAGGACTCACTGGAACATACACAATTCCGTCTACTTCAAAGATCGAGCTTAAGAAGGGATATAATATTTGATTTGCTAAGAGATATTGGTCGTTTGAGACAAAATTGACCACGGGAGTAAATCCTGTATATCCAATAGGGGGAATATTTCCCAGCCAGAAAATCTTTTCCAGGCCGGAGTTAAGGAAGTATTCAGAACCTGTAATCTGCGTAACACCAGACCCCACCGTCAGCGATTTTAAGGGATTGCCGGCTAAGGAACCCATATCAAACACCTTAACTGAGTTAGGTATTGTGAAGTCATACAAATTACAACCATCAAAAGCATTTTTACCGATACTCGACAATGTCGACGGCATACGAATATAAGTGATATCTTTGCAAAGAGCGAATGCATTGTCGCCTATTGCTTTTATAGTGCTTGGTACGGTATATACTCCCGAAAGCGTTACAGGAGCAAAGTATAGTGTAGACTGACCTACAAGGCATCCATTTTCTATTGTAGTTCCTTCTGCAGTATACTTGACGGCCAGGCCATTGCTAAATGGATTGGAGATGTTATCGGGATATGCCGACTTAATAAGTCCGGAACAACCCTCGAAAGCACTCGTACCGATATTTTGTATTGAACCCGGAATTATAACCGAAGTAAGGCTGGAGCAACTTTGGAAAGCGCTCTCACCGATTTGTGTTAACGAATTCGGTAGTTCAATCGAAGTAAGCTTTGTACAGCCTCTGAAAGCAGACGCGCCGATCTCTTTTACAGAATTTGATAGCTCAACGGATGAGAGCCCAACGCAATCCTCGAAAGAGCTCGTACTTATTTTTTGTACTGAACTCGGAATTACAAGCGATGTAAGATTGGTGCAGCTTTGGAAAGCGCTCTCACCGGTTTGTGTTAAAGAATTCGGTAGTTCAATCGAAGCAAGGCTGGTGCAACTTTGGAAAGCATTCGCGCCGATTTGTGTTAACGAATTCGGTAGTTCAATCGAAGCAAGGCTGGTGCAACTTTGGAAAGCATTCGCGCCGATCTGTGTTAACGAATTCGGTAGTTCAATCGAAGCAAGCTTTGTGCAACCTCTGAAAGCAGACGTGCCGATCTCTTTTACAGAATTCGATAGCTCAACGGATGAGAGCCCAACGCAATTCTCGAAAGTACTCCTACCTATTTTTTGTACTGAACTCGGAATTATAAGCGATGTAAGATTGGTGCAGCTTTGGAAAGCGCTCTCACCGATTTGTGTTAAGGAATTCGGTAGTTCAATTGAGGCAAGCTTGGTACAACCCTGAAAAGCACTCGCGCCGATCTGTGTTAACGAATTCGGCAGTTCAACCGATGTGAGTTCGGAGCATAAAGCAAAGCTGTAGTCACCGAGGGTTTTAAAACCTGTTAAAATCAATTCATCTGGAATGTAATAAGGGATAAAGTAGATTGTCGATTGGCTGAATACGCAATCATTTTCGTCGATTGTAATTCCGTTATCTGGATACGCAATGGCCAGACCATTGCTAAATGGATTGGGGATGTTGTTGGGATATGCTGATTTTATAAGTCCTGTGCAACCCTCAAATACACCCTTACCGATTTCTTTAACTGAATTAGGAATCACAACAGATGAAAGCGATTTGCAGTCGTCGAAAGCATAGTCACCGATTTCTTGAACCGAATTCGGAATTTTAACATATATAAGTCCTGTGCAACCCTGAAATACTCCGTCACGGATTTCTTGAACCGAATTAGGAATTACAAGCGATGTAAGATTGGTGCAGCTACTGAAAGCACCATCACCGATTGATTTCACCGAATTTGGGATCTCTATAGAAGTTATCGGGCAATGGTAAAACGCGTTGTGGGCTATATGATCAAGCGTGTAGGGAATGCCATTATACATAGGTTTCTCGGGTAATTCCACTGCACCCCTTGCACTTCTGCCACTCGAAAGTTTGCAGGTTCGGACATTCTCATCAGTAACGCGATATATAAATGTATGCCCCTTATATTCGTAGGTGAATTCATCATCGTATGCTGCGTGTGCCGGGAGTACCAAGGCGATTATCCCAAACAGCAGGAGTAATAGTCTTTTCATTTCTTTTGATTATTTTTATGATTTGTGATATTGATTGCGTAGGTAGTTGGTATCACCACTTATTGCCTTTTGCGCTGTTCTGGCCTCGCTCCATCAGCATATATGTGACCATTTTGTTGAATGTGTTGAATTCAGATCTCAGTTTGGCCACATCGTATTGTTGACCATTGTTGAATTTCTGAAATTCGGGGAAGCGACCACTATTTATGGCAATGGAAATCGCAGGGGAATGTTCTATTGAAATACTTGCCAGGTTGAGGCTGCCATCGGCGTTTCTCTGCACCTTAAAGGGGTGTATGGAACCATTTGCGTGATAACTATATACGGTGGCGTATGTATTGGAGCCGTAAACAGTTGGGCGAGCCATAAGAATACCGTTGCTTCCCACTCTGAATTCCGCGATATCCATTACGTGATGGATGCCTCGATCGGTTAGGACTATAATGTTGTTTACAGTTCGCGTTATCCATGATCCCTCATCGGTTATACCTATTGCTTCGGAAAGCTTTGAGGCTTTCCAGTCTTTGCTGTTGCGCGAGGCTATACGCCCCGGCAGATTCAGTTGCACCGGATAAAACACATCTGTGAGTTCAATTTCCTGTACATTCCGTATAAGCGAGGCAACTTCATCTGTGTTGCTATTGGGCTTTGAAGCGGAATTACAGCGACTTGCAAGGAATTCATGAAAGGTTCTCACAGCCGTGGCAACATCAGATGTAGAATCATACGGCCAACGATTGCAGGCATATTCGGCACCAACGTAACCGAGCATAGTTGTGAATATTTTATCACAGGCAGGGGCATTGGTGCAGCACAATACGCCCAAAGCGTTCAGGTTTGATTCAATAGGCTTGAGAAATGTGGATTGATTGTCCCACAGTTTAAAGGCCCTTCTCAAACGACTGACGTATGAAGCGGCGCTGCGCTGTGAGGTCAATCCTTTGTTGGAAAGAAGCCATTTTCTGAAAAGCAATAACATCAGGATTTCATTGATATTGCAACCCATTGGCTTCCGTCCGGGCAATGATTAAACTTAAAAGCGTGAAGCCGACTGTCACTCGTTCCACTTTGTGAGGCCTTCGCATTGCCATTCTCGTCGGAACGAGCAACTCAGACCTCACGCCGTATGTATGAATCAGCGCACTTCATCGCGAAGTGCAGATATTACATACCCATGAGCATCATCGTTGCGTGGCTCCCTGACGAGAATTGAAAGTTGCGAAGTTTCACAAAGTCAGAAACCAAGCGTCAATAACGCTTTCTTTAATTATGTCATGGTCTCAACCATAGCAGGCTTAGACCTGTTTCTCCCACCCGGTCCTCCGATGTCTCTGCGGCCACTTTTGGCGTAGAATCGGCAACGGCGTGAGATTGATATTGCATAGGTCTGCATTATTAATAGCATTCCATAGCATAAGGCAAAGTTAGGGATACTTTTTTTATTTACGTCAATCGATTAACATTATTTAAGGTTTATAAAGATGTTGTCTCATCATAAATCCGGAATAAAGTTTTGATGAGTACGCTCGACGGGATGGCACCTTAGCGGCAGCTGCCCCGCACACGACTGACTTTACCGTCGGCACCTCGCAGCGAAGAGGAATTTGACATATTTTTTTGTGCACGTGCGATAATTTCATTACTTTTGCCGTAAACCTAAAACATCAATTCTTATGAGTGTTGATTTTATTACGGCAATCAAAATTTATTTTGCCAACTACGCAAACTTTAAGGGTCGCTCTACCCGTGCCGAATACTGGTGGGCTATGCTCTTCGTATTTATTGTGGGCCTTGTGGCTCAGCTATTCGGTGAAAAAGCGAGCTATATAGCTTCTCTCGCTCTGCTAATGCCTAATCTTGCGGTTCTTACCCGTCGCTACCACGACATTGGTCATAGCGGTTGGTGGATATTGGCCCAGTATGTGCTGGCAATAGCAGCTTGTGGATTTGGTCTGTCTGCCATCGTCTTTGCTGTAAAGGATGGTGCTGCTGATCTGGAAGCGGTCCTGATGGCTAACGTAGGAAAAATCGGTTTAGCATCACTTGTATGCCTTGCTGTTGCTATCTGGACTATCATCTGGTGCTGCAAGCCCAGTGGTCCCGACAATAAGTACGGACCCAATCCTTGGAATGAATGATTGGAAAACGAAGTCTTAACCTTTTAATCCCGGGGGCGCTCGCGCTCTCGGGATTTTGGGCTTGTAGCGGCTCTCACTCATCGGGGGATTACGACTCCGACGCTTTCATTGCCGATACTCTCACGCACCACGCCCGCTACCTTACCATTTCGGATATCGGTGGAGGTACGGTGTTGGCCGACATCGCCGACCCGTGGAATGACGGCGCGTTTCTCGGACGATATGCACTCGTTCACCGCGATTCTACTATTCCCGACGGGCTTCCCGAGGGGACGGCTGTGATACGCACGCCCGTGGAGCGCGCGGCTGTATATTCGTCGGTGCATACCGGCGGTATTGCCGAATTGGGTGCTCTCGGCAGTGTTTGTGCTGTGGCCGACCCGGCTTACTTCCCCGACGGTGATACGATTCATACTCTTATCTCCGAAGGAAAGATTGTCGACCTGGGACCCGTGCAGAGTCCTTCGGCAGAGAAAATCGTTGCGGCAGGCACGGAGCTTGTTCTCCGCAGCCCCATGCAGGGTGTCACGGCGGCGCCGCTACCCCGCAGTGTGGTGCCTGTTGAGCTTGCTGACTATCTCGAAACCACGCCTATAGGGCGCGCGGAGTGGATATTGCTGCTCGGCGAACTTACAGGCAAGCGCACCGAAGCGCGGCAAATGTTCGACGGCGTTATCGACAGATACTCGGAGCTTGTATTCAAGGCCGGAGGGTCGGCTTTGCCGAAACCCAAAGTCCTCACCGAGAGCGAGCAGTCAGGCGTGTGGTATCTGCCTGCAGGCGGTAGTTATATGGCCCGTATGATAAACGATGCCGGTGGTGTATGGCCGTGGGCTGATACCGAGGGCTCAGGCTCTCTGCCTCTGAGTCTCGAAAAGGTGGCCGAGCGTGCTCTCGATGCCGATGTATGGTTGCTCCGTACGTTCGGCTATGCAGCGTCTCCCAAGACTCTTGTGGCTGCCGACAGCCGCTATGCGGCGTTCAAACCCGTAAAGGAAGGCACTGTGTACGGTTGTGATACTTCGGTGAAGCCTCTCTACAACGAGCTGGCTTTCCACCCCGAATATCTTCTTGCCGACTACGTGGCTATTTTCCACCCCGACGTAATGCCCGACTACGAGCTCAGGTATTTTGTGAGAGAATAATGCGCACCACTCTTGTTTTCGGAATACTCGCTGCGGCGCTTCTGCTTCTGTTGCCTTTCGGCCTGACTGTCGGAGGGGTTGAGCTCACGGTGTCGCAGATAGTGGAGGCTCTGCGTGGCGGCGACGATGCCGTTACACGCTATATCGTTGTCGAAAACCGCCTCCCGGCTCTCATCACGGCTATCCTCTCGGGTGCCGCACTGTCGGTGGCCGGCCTGCTTATGCAGACGTGTTTCAACAATCCTCTTGCGGGTCCTTCGATAATGGGTATCTCCTCGGGTTCGAGCCTCGGAGTGGCGCTCGTCATGATGTTTGCGGGCGGTATTGCCGGCGCATGGGGCAACCTTGCTGTCATCACAGGCGCACTTGCAGGCGCATTCGTAGTGCTGATATTGCTTACCGCCGTCTCTGCAGTGCTTCGCTCCGGCGACGCCCTGCTCATAGCGGGCATACTGATAGGATACCTTGCCTCGTCGGTAATCTCGCTGCTGAGTTTCTTCTCGTCGGCTCAAGGGGTGCACGGCTACGTGATGTGGGGGCTCGGCAGTTTCTCTACCGTCGGTCTCGATCGCCTTCCGCTGCTCGCCGTACTCTCGCTCGCATTGCTGGCAGCCTCCGCCCTCTATATCCGCAGTCTCAACGCCCTGCTTATGGGCGAACGATTTGCCTCCAACGTGGGTATCTCGGTGCGCCGTGTGCGCACAGGCCTCCTCGCACTCTCGGGAGCTCTCACGGCTGTAGTCACGGCTTGGTGTGGACCGATAGGCTTTATCGGGCTTGTAGTGCCGCAGGTTGCGAGAATTTCGCTGCGCTCGTCCAATCACGCCAAAGTGCTGCCGGCAACCGCTCTATGCGGGGCCGTCGCCGGCCTGCTGTGTCAGATAATATCGGTAGCGCCGACTCTGAGCGAAGGCGGAGCAATTCCGCTCAATGCCATTACCCCCGTACTGGGCGTGCCCGTGATTATTTATGTACTCCTTAACCGCCGCCGACTCCTCTATTTCCAATGAAAAATCCGGTACTGAAGGTTGAAAATCTCAACGCGGGATATCGCGACAATGTGGTACTCCGCGATGCGTCGTTCGAACTCTACAGCGGCAGCCTTGTGGTGCTCATCGGTGCCAACGGCAGCGGTAAGTCCACGCTTCTCCGTACTGTTTCGGGTATATCGGCGCCACTCTCGGGCCGCGTGCTCCTTTCGGGGCGAGAGGTGGGTTCATACTCCCGCCGCGCCCTTGCCCGAGAGCTATCCGTGGTCTTCACCGACCGAAGCGGAGGTGGCGACCTCACGGTGCGCGAATGTGTGTCGATGGGTCGCTACGCCTACTCGGGGCCGTTCTCGCGCCCCGATGCCGACGACCGCGCCTGTGTAGCCGAAGCCATTGCCGCCGTAGGCCTCTCCCATAAGGCCGACCGCCACCTCGGAACTCTCAGCGACGGCGAGCGCCAGAAAGCCATGATTGCCCGCGCGCTGGCTCAGCAGACTCCGCTTATCATCCTCGACGAACCCACGGCCTTTCTCGATGTCGCCGGCCGTCAGGAGATAATCCGATTGCTCCGCAGCCTCGCCGACGGTGGCCGCACCATAATCATCTCCACCCACGATATCGCCCCGGCAATAGCGGCAGCCGATACCATACTAATGGCAGACCCGGCCGAACACCGTCTGCTATGCGGTCCCAAGGAGGGAATGATAGCGTCGGGTGTACTCGACCGGGCCTTCGTGAATCTGAGATTCGACCCTGTGAAGGGTGATTTTGTCAGCGCAGACGATCGTAGCTGCGCAGGAGATTGCGGTCCTTGCGCATGAAGCGGTAAGCCGAAACCGCGCAGATAAGAGCGACAATGAGCAGCACGACTCCGCCGGTCCATACGAGGGTGGCGTCGGGCATTGCGGTGTAGAGTATGAAGCCGCAGGTCACTATCGAGGCGCAAAGAAGCACTATCGAGAGTATTGTCACTGTCATCTGGCGCTTGAGGTTCTTGAAGTAGAAGATACCGAGCACGAGCAGGGCGGCGATAACAATGTTTATAACAAGGAATACAGGTGCATCGGAGGCGTAGACTGCCACGTTGCCTCCCTCGGTAGTGTGAGTTGCGTAAGGTGTGAGGCAGAATATGCACATGAGTACCACGGCGATGAGGAGGAGGAGGTTTTGCCAGCGTTGAATTACCATAATATATTGAGTTTATAGGGTTTACGGAGTTTTACATCGGGCGACCGTCTTCACGGTATTTATTCATCTCTTCTACGAGGCCGAACGACTTTGCTGCAGGCAGGTCGGCCAGAGCTTCGGGCACGGTAAGAACTACACCTTCATCGGGTATGGCGAACACGTCGAGAGCTTTCTTGCGGTCGCCCGACAGCCAGAGCGCAAGCGAGTGGTAGTACGCAAGGTCGGCAGTGGCGGGAGCCGCTTCGAAAAGTGGAAGTGCCGACACATAGTCGCCGTTGAAGAGCAGAGCCTTGGCAAGTAGTCCTTTGGCGCTGTTGTCGTCCTCGGGGAGTATGTAGTCGAGGTTGTGGTAGATGTTGAGAGCTTCCTCCCACTCTTCGTCCATTTCAAAGAGCGCTCCGGCGAGGCGCAGCAGACCGGGATTGTCGGTGTTGTCGCCGAGGAAGGGCTCAAGCACCCTAAGGCCTCCTACGGGAGTGCCGTCGTCGAGGTGCAGCGCCGCTATCTTCATCGCGGTATTGATGTTGCCGGGATTGCGCCGCAGGGCGAAATCGTAGTACACTTCGGCTCTCATAGTCTGGCGCGTCTGCTTTGCGGCTTCGGCGGCGCGGAGAAGTTGCTCCTCCGAGAATGAATCTACCTTCGAGGGGTCGGTGATATTGCCCGAAAGAACATTGTCGTACACTTTGAGGGCCTGGGCGTAGTGGCGCGAGCGGAAAAGCTCGTCGGCCAGGGCGAGAAGATTCTCGTTGCTCTCTCCTCCGTCGCGATAGAGGGCGGTGTAGTCGAGGTCACGCTCGAATACGTTGTCGAACTCGTTGCGGGTCTTGAAAAGCTTGAAGAAGCGGTAGATGTTCTTGATGTGGTTGTTTATCAGCCAACGGCGCGAGGGCTTGCCGGCGCTGTCGATAGCCTGAGCCAACTCCTCGGTGTTGCTCAGTTGCTGAAACTGCTGCGACATCTGCGTAAGGGCCATTTCGCGCATTCCCGCGGGCATCTGAGTCATGGAGAGCACCAGCGCATATTTGTCGCTGTCGCAGAGTATGGGCATCTGCGCTATTGCATCGGCTATCATCGCGCCCTCGCCGTCGACTACGGGAGCCAGCATGCTGTGNGCGGTGTGGAAGGGCAGAAACCAGTTGGGCAGCGNGTTGAAGAATTCGAATGANCGCATCCTGCCGAGGGTGGCCGCGAATACATCGTNGCCGTTGGCCTGAGCCTGNGCAAAGTCGCGGATGCTGTCGAAATCTTTCGACTCTATATCCGANCCGAGCCACGAGGGGNCGGAGAGNACATCGCCTATCTTGTCGGGGTCTACGCCTGAGAGTTTGTCGCTCATGCGTCGGCCGAGGTCGTTGAGGCGCGGGCCNAGGCTGTCNTTGTAGTTGTTGCTCAGNGTNTCGGCCGAGAGCGAACGGGCGAACTCAAGGTACACGCTGANNGCATCGTNGGGGTGCTCGGAGTTCATCCTCGCAATATTCGCGGCGCTATTGTCCTTGGCAAACACGAGCCATATGGCGGCAGCGGTGGATACGCGGTTGTCGGTGGCACCGTGGGCGGCGTGCAGAAGTTCGGTCACGTCGCGGTCGGGATAGTTGAGCGCCGAGAGGCCGAGGGCATGTACCCACAGCACGCGGTCGTAGAAGGGTATCGAACTGTCGTCGAAGAGACTCGCGAGTAGGGCGGAGCTGTCGCTGCTGATGGGGAATTCGACCCATAGACGCGAGAATATATCCGATGAAATACGCTCGAGACCTGCACGCTTACGGGTGTCGGTGAGGGCGCCTGTATCGGCGTTGACCTTGTCGAGCTCGGCGAGGTAGTCGCTCACCAGACTTGCAAGAGTCTCTTCGGGACGGCGGCGCACATAGCGCAACTGTCCGCTGAATACGGTGAGGTCGGCCTCTGCCGCTACATCGAGCTCAATGCCGCGGGCTATGCGCTCACACTCGAGAGAGAGTCGCTCGAGGGTGTCGTCGAGATTATCCACATCGTTGCCCGACGCTATGAAGCGGAGCATGTAGTAGTATTCGTTCTCTATGGCGTCGATACGCGGCATGTAGGCCGAGCCTCCCTGAAGCAGGGCGGCGGCGCTCCGCAGGTCTGTCACGGTATTGGCGAGCTCCTTGCGGTCGAGGCTGCCACGGGCGCGTTCGATAAGCGGAAGTATTCTGTTCTTTATATCCGGCATAGTTGGTCGTAAGCTTTGGCCGGCACTGAGTCGGCGGGGATGAGAAGAAAGGGGAAGTTATGCGGTAGCTCCTTGGCTCTGATAAGCAACCATTTGCCTTTGTCTTCGGTTGAGATGATGCGGGCAAACGGAATCTGAACAGTCGCTACGGGAGGGGTGTCTTCATCGGCTTTGTACGGATAGAAGCGCACTTCGGCGCCGTCGTCGGTAAAACTCCATTCCTGAGGCCTTGAGAAGAGTACTACGGCTTTGTTGCCTGCAAGAATCATCCACATGAACGATACGGCCATGGGATAGACTATGAAGAGCAACATCAGCCCGAGGAAGAAGTAGCGGCTGTCGTTGCAGCACGCCACTGCCGTCGCTGCTATCACAAGGGCGGCGAGCCACCATACGCGCGACAGGCGGCGCATGGCCTCGGCCTTTACGTAGCGTTCGGCGCCGGGAGTGAAGCGGGCTGCATCCATAGAACTATCAGTCGCGGGGAGCGGGTGCTACTTTGGTTTCGGGAGCCTTGCGGATACCGTCGCGGATAAGGAGCGCGTCGATAGAGGGGTCCTGTCCGCGGAAACGGCGGTAGAGCTCGGCGGGATTTTCTGTGCCGCCGCGGCTGAGGATGTTCTTGCGGAAGCTGTCGGCGGTTGCCTTGTCGAAGATACCGTTCTCCTTGAAGAGTGCGAATGCGTCGGCGTCAAGCACTTCGGCCCACTTGTAGCTGTAGTAGCCTGAAGCGTAGCCGCCGGAGAAGATGTGGCTGAAGACGGGCGAGATGAGGGTGCCGTCGACGTCGGGGAAGATGCGTACGCTCTCGATTGCGGCAGACTCGAACGCGGCTGGGTCGCCTACGGGTTCGTTGATTGTGTGCCAGGCCATGTCGAGGTAGCCGAAGCCGAGCTGTCGCATGCAGGAGTAGGCTGCGCCGTACTGAGACGATGCGATGAGACGCTCAACGAGTTCGCCGGGGATAGGTTCGCCGGTCTCGTAGTGGCGAGCGAAGCCGTCGAGGAACTCTTTCTCGGTCATGTAGTTCTCGTTGAACTGCGAGGGGAGTTCTACGAAATCGCGGTATACGGAAGTGCCTGAGAGTGAGCTGTATTTGGTGTCGGCAAGGAGGCCGTGGAGAGAGTGGCCGAATTCGTGGAGGAATGTCTCTACTTCGTAGGGTGTGAGGAGCGAGGGCTTGTCGGCTGTGGGTTTGGTGAAGTTCATCACGATAGTTACGTGGGGTCGCGAGGGTGTGCCGTCGTCTTCTTTCCACTCATCCTTGAAGTTGGTCATCCATGCACCGGGACGCTTGGAGGCGCGGGGGAAGAAGTCGGTGTAGAGCACGCCGAGGTATGTGCCGTCGGTATCTTTCACGTCGTAAGCCTTTACGTCGGGGTGGTAAACCTCGATAGAGTCGTTGGGCACGAATGTGATGCCGTAGAGCTTGGTGGCGAGACCGAATACGCCGTCGACCACGCGGTCGAGCTCGAAGTAGGGGCGGAGGGCTTCTTCATCGAAAGAGTATTTGGCAGCCTTGAGCTTGTTGGAGTAGTAAGAGTAATCCCAGGGCATGATTGTCACGGGCTTGCCTTCGAGCTCGGAAGCGAAGTCGGTGAGTTCTTTCATCTCGGCGTCGAGGGCGGGACGGTAGGCGTCGCGCAGACGGTTGAGGAGGTCGTAGACTGCTTCGGGGTTCTCGGCCATGGTGCGGCGGAGTGTGTGCTCCGAGAAGTTGTTGCTGCCGAGGAGGCGTGCAATCTCCATGCGCACTTCTGCTATACGCTTGATATTGTCCATGTTGGAGTATTCGCCTTTCATGTTGCGTCCGTTGTAGAGGCGGTACATTTTCTCGCGGAGGTCGGGGCGCTCGGAGTATTTCATGAATGCGATGTAGACGGGCTGGTCGAGGGTGAAGAGGTACTCGCCTTCACGACCTTTGGCTTTGGCGGCTTCGGCAGCTGCTACTACGGAGCTTTCGGGGAGTCCGGCAAGGTCGTCGGCAGTGAGGTATATCTCGTAGGTGCTCATTTCTTTGAGCACGTTCTGACCGAAAGCTGTGGTGAGGGCCGAGAGCTCGGCTGTGAGCTGGCGATATTTCTCGCGGTCGGCACCCTGAAGGTTGGCGCCTGAGAGAGCGAAGGAGTCGTAGGTCTTCTGGAGGAGCATTTCATCCTCGGGAGTGAGGTTGAAGAGTGCGCGGTCGTCGTAGACAGCCTTTACGCGTTTCCAGAGCTCTTCGTTGAGGATTATTGAAGTTGAGTAGTCGCTGAGTTTGGCCGATGCTTCCATAGCCACTTCCATCATCTTGTCGGATGAGTTGGCCGAGAGGAGGGGATAGAACACGTTGAGCACGCGGTTGAGGTCGGCGCCTGTACGCTCAAGAGCCACTATGGTATTCTCGAAGTCGGGACGCGAACGCTGGCGTGTGATAGCATCGATTTCCTGCTGCGCAAGTTCGATGCCGCGGTCGATAGCGGGCATCCACTGCGAGTCGTCGATCTGCGAGAACGGTGCTGTGCCATGCACACCCGTGAAATCGCTATAGAATGGATTCTGAGCTTCAGTAGGCATAATACTTATAGTCATCAGGGTTAAAATTGTCAGTGCGGTAGTGATAAAACGTCTCATCTCCGTATTTTGTGGTTAATATGAATTACAAACTTACAAAAATAATGCCAGACAGCCCGAAACGTGACGTTAAATAATGTTTAGGTGCCGGACCTGCCATAAGGACACAAAAAAGGCGTGCCATTGCTGACACGCCTCTTGAGGTTCCAAGCAGAATCGAACTGCTGTGCACGGTTTTGCAGACCGTTACCTAACCACTCGGCCATGCAACCTTGTTTGCGACTGCAAAGTTATACAATATTTTTTAATCTGCAAAATATTTAATGCGAAAATTGAAATAATATTGTCGCCTTTCAGTCGCAGAAAGAGCATTGCTTTAAATATCAGACGATTGCAGCCTTGATATTATCTTATGGAACGAATCTCTGTATTCCGGACAGTCAATTAGGTCTTCCAGTGATTTCTTCATGAAAAATCCCTCAGAACCTAAAAAGTAGATATCTGAGCAAAAGTCTGCCCAAAGTTTTTGTGAGTTTGCATAATAGTCATTTAAAATTTCCTGAGGAAACTCGGGCCATTCATTACTGCCTATTTTAAATTCTGATGCGATAAGAGCATCGTCAAGTTCTTCAATGGTTTTGAATTCTGAGGGATGGGCTTTGAGATACATCTCTCTGGCTTTTACTGAAATAGTGAAACTTGAATTTGGAGCTTTATACATTGTCTTCCAATGTCGGCTTAATGCATCGTTAGGAAAATATCGTTCACCAGATCTTGCTTCTTCAAAAACGTTGTCAGATATTGCCTTATTATGTCTGAAGTACACTCTGTAGACATTTGGTAAATCATGCAGATCGGTATCCTTAGGCATGTCTAAAAGAAAGCCTGATTGCATTGCACTGCGAAGGAATACATACTGCTTGCCAATAGTAGATAGTTGAGGTAAACTATGGTTCCTGAATTCAAATGGTAATCGCATATCATAGATATATAGGACACCCAATTTATCTTCCGAATAGTATGAGGAATAACTGTCTTCGTCGTTGTTATATTCACATGTTGCAAAAAATTTTGCTACATTTATGTCTGAGGTCAGATCGAGGAAACTCGTTTTATTATAGTAGTGTTGGGCTAAACCAAGACGATTCAACTGAAATCTAAAAGGTTCATTAAATATCTGAACTCCGTTTATCCCTAATAGAGAAACGAGTGGATGTCGTGTAACGAGACACGCCATCTCATACGCCTTTATACGATGTGGCAAAGGATCTTTTTCTACATTAGGGCGGTATAGATTGGGTCGGCAGGTAGGCATGCCTGTAGTTTTATCTTTGTATTCTTCACATTGACCTCTATATAAGAATCTTCGTCTTGATAAATTCGGTTTCAATGCAAACAGAGGTATATACTTGTCTATTCGTTTTTTACCTTGAAGCCACTCCCAATCGTCATTAGCCGGATTTAATTGAGTGATAATAAAACTATTCTTTGGGAAAGAATTATCGACATGAGCTGTATATGCTGAAGCCCATGGAATTTTATATAATCCACCAATGAGATGTTGGCCATTGTTATTGAATTCGCCCAAATCATAGCGATAAGGGTCCTTATGATAAGTCGAGTTTAGGAATTCGTCGTTTTCAACGGCTTCGCGTTCAAGGAACTCTATATATTCAATCGCTTCGTTAATATTTTCAAATGGATGCTCTTCAGTCCCGAATCTGACGTCTAACTTCCGGCGATAAGCATTCTTGCTAATCGTCTCAATCTGAGACCACAATTTGTTATTTTCTTTCTGCGATAAAGTAAGGCTTATTGCAGGTCTTCCAGTCGCGGAAATAGCGGTTTGAATATTATATTGCTTATTTGTACAAGATGATAATTGCCTTAAAACATGCTCCTTAGAGATAAAAGGTGGAATAGGAGAAGGAATCCCATTTAACAACAATAGTCCGCATGAAAATGCTACAGCTTCCTCATTCATTGGCCATTGCTGAATCAAATTTCCGGTTGTGTGATATACTTGAAAACCATAAGCATAATAATAAGCAAACGTTCTCATTATAGTGGGCTTTTTCTCGGAAATAATAGCGTTGACCCATTTCTCCAGTACCTTCAATTCGGTGTGATGATAGTCCGGTCTAACCGGTTGGAAATATGAACCTGACTCATATTCATTAGGCAATTTTAGACATTCAAAATCACAGAAATGGATAGCTACATCCGGACCTGAATATTTCAGAAAACAAAGAGCCTCATTGAAAAAATCTATGAATAATTGTTGGGCAGGAGAAACCAAGGTTGACATACTTTCATAAATGTATTGTTCCGGAGAGTATTTTTATATCGGTATCTATAAAATACTCTCCGGAACAATTATAAAGATTGCTGCGAGTGACTACAAATGTATTATTGGATGCTGTTCTTGATGTTTTCGACGATGTAGTGAACGTGCTCGTCGGTCACCCAGGGACCTGCGGGCAGACAGATGCCGACTTTGAAGAGCGACTCGCTTACACCGTTGGTATAAGCAGGGGCATTCTTGTAGACGGGCTGCTTGTGCATGGGTTTCCAGAGCGGACGGGATTCGATGTTGGC
>JAAVFI010000002.1 GCA_014800815.1 Bacteroidales bacterium
TACCACAGTTGCGCGGGCACTCGCAATCCCGATTTCCCGCCCTGCGTAGAGCGTGACATCAGCATCAGCGCATACCGCGCATATCGCCGTAAGGCCATGGAAGACCTGCCTGCGAAGGCCGCTCCCATGACCACCGTTTTCCTCATCCCCGTCTCTTCACCGCCTAAGCCGCCACCAAAAGAAAGAAGACGGGGTCTCACCATGGAGACTCCGATCTTCTACACTTTTGCGGCAGCTGCCCCGCACACGACTGACTTTACAGTCAGCACCTCGCAGCGAAGAGTAGCTTGACGTCTTGAATTATATTTTACTTTGCAAGAGCCGCATCCACATCGGCGCGCAGCTCATCGTCCTGCTTGTCGCGGCTGAGAATAGTGCCGTCAGGACCGAAAAGTATTATGCAGGGAATGCCCGAGATACCGTAAAGTTCGGTAGGCACAGACTGTGCGTCAAGGATGCAGTCCCAGGGGAGTTCGTGCTTCTCAATTGCTTTTTTGGTTGCATCTACCTCATCCCAAACGGCTACGCCGAGCACATCGAGGCGGTCGTCGTTCTTATACTTGTTGTAGATATCCTTAAGCACTGCAGTCTGGCGTATGCACGGGCCGCACCAGCTTGCCCAGAAATCCACAAGAGTGTACTTGCCCTTGCCCACATAGTCGCTGAGTTTCTTCACGGTTCCGTCGGGCTGAGTGATAGCGAAATCAATGAATTTGCCGCCGGGCTGAGTAGCCTCACGGCGCTCTGCGTTTTCGAGGAGTCTCTTGGCTCTTTGGAGAGATGCGAAATAGGGGTAGCGTGCAAATGAATCACGGAGTTCCTGTGCATCCATCATCGACGCATCACCGTTGAGGAAAATGTAGTATCCGAAAGGATTGTCGGTGTTGGCCTGCAGTGTGCTGTCGAGGAGAACTTCGTAAGACTCATAGAGCTTCTGCTGTTCTTCTTCCGACGATGAATTGCGGTAGCGGGCCTGAATATCGTTTATCTCCTTGGTAAGACTTCTGAGCTGGTCGTTCAGCATGGTTCCGAAAGGACCTTCGGCGGCGTTGAACGAAATAGTACCCGGCTCGAGGATGAATACCGGCTGACGGGCGCCGTCTACCAGGATGCGGGCGAGGAAAGGTTCGTCTACCGTTCCTTCAAATACTGCAGCGCGTTCCGATACAAGTACGCTGTCGATGGTTTCGCCCGAGTCAAAGTTGATGAGTTTGGCCATTGCGCCGTCCTCATCTTCGCCCATGGGGGCAATGATTTTATATTGCTCGGCACTTGCAAGCGGTGCTGCGAGGAGCGCGAGGAGTGCCAATGTCAGTTGTGTTTTCTTCATAAAGATTTGTCATATCATACCGAAGTGGCCGGCAGAAATATCTGTCGGCCCTCGATATGTTATCTGTTAATTATTTTTTATCCTTGTTCTTTTCGAGCTGACGTTCTACGGCTTCGAGAGCGAGGTCGAGAGCTTCTTCGAAAGAGTCTGCGAGTTTGGTGGCTACGAGTTCGGGAGTCTGAGGAGTTGTTACCTTAACAATTACTTCTTTATTCATTGCCGTTTCGGGCTTGACAACCTTGAGATTGACGTCGACTGTTGCAATCGAAGGGAACCGGCGAGCGAGACGGTCGGCTTTCTTGTTGATGAAGTCTACGAGGTGTTCGGCTATTTCGAAGTGGATAGCCTGAATTCTTACGTCCATACTTATTCCTCCTTGTTTAATGCACGGGGGTGTGCGAGTTGATAATTTAGTTGAAGTTCTTTATATGAGAGGTGTGTGTACCTCTGCGTTGTGGCGAGCGACTCATGCCCGAGAAGTTTCTGTACGGCATTGAGGTCGGCTCCTCCATTAAGCATATCTGTTGCAAACGAGTGCCTGAGCACGTGCGGACTCTTTACTTTTGCAGATACTCCCGCTTCAGTCAGAGCGCGGTTTACCACTCGGTACACAAATTGTCGGTAGAGCGCTTCGCCGTTGTCGCGGACGAAGAAATTCTCCGGGAAAGCGGTAGTAGCATCTGCATCTCTGAGTGAGCGGTAGTGGGTGATCATATCTTTGAGTTCAGGTCCGAAAGGGATTATTCTTTCTTTATTACGCTTACCACGCACTTTTAGTTCGCAAGAATTTGTATTTACATTCACATCGAGCAGGTCCACGAGTTCCGATTCGCGCATGCCGGTAGAGTAGAGCATGTCTACAATCAGTGCATCCCTGGCCGTAGAGAAGTTGTCGGAGAACCCTCCGAGGCCGTCCAGCGTGCGCTGTGTCTCATCAGGTCTTACAAATCTGGGCAGAGTGTGCGGAGCCTTGGGAGAAACCAATCGTGCAGCCGGATTTCGCTTTAAACCGAGATGCCGCTCGAGGTATCCGAAGAAAGCCCTCACCGCCGACATCTTTCTAAGCACGGTTGTCGTTGCAGCGCCCGACGCTGCGAGCGAAGCCACCCACAGACGCAGGTCGGCAAAACTTATTTCCGCAGGGTCGTCCGATTGTTTTCCGAGCTCATGTGTAAGATAGTGCCGAAGTTGCTCGATATCCCTCTTATATGCAAGTACGGTGTGAGGCGAACGTGTCGTCTCACACCGTATATGGTTGTAGAAAGCCTGATAGAGCATATATTCGAGCATTAAGCGAGCCTGAGGCTCCTTGATGCTACGAATTTAGTCACAAAATTCGGACTATGCAAATTCTATGGCCTTAAAAGGCCGGGCTGACTGAAATTAATCTTCTACAGAGCGGAGCTTCTGAACGTAAACCGCCTTCATCATTTTCTTGCGGTTTGTTACTGAAGGCTTCTGGAAAGCCTGGCGGCTGCGAAGTTCTTTCACGATGCCGGTCTTTTCGAATTTGCGTTTGAATTTCTTGAGTGCTCTTTCGATGAGCTCACCTTCTTTAACTTGTACGATGATCATATTTAAAGTTGTATTTTAATTCGGTAATAAATTGGTAGTGGTACCTGCTTAGAATTCTGCAGGATTTTCGGCATTTGCCGGGTCGTAAATTGCGTTGAGGATTCTTGCGAGTCTCAGACCTCCTTTCAAGATTTGCTCTTCAATCACAGGAGTCCATGCTGCTATCTCGTTGTATGAAACCTTTGCGCCCTCGGGGAAGTAGTCGTATACACGACCAGCTATCTCATAAGTCTGCTTGGCCCAGTCATCCACGTTTCCTTCGGTGAGCACGAGTTCTTCTTCCGGCTTGAGGCGGTCGAGTTGCTGCTGCCACTCGCTGTAGCTCCAGGAATGGCCGGAGTTCATCAGCGAACCGTCCCATATGCTGTGAAGATTAGTGTCGCGGTCAAAGAAACGGACTTTTCGGCGGTTGCCACCGAGGTCGCTCTGTCGGCCCATGTGCATGGGTTGGTGAAGGTCTCCTACTACGTGTACGAGAATCTTCATGGCGAGCTCCTTCTGTCCTTTGGTGGAGATAGGGTCGGAGAGTATCGCTATCTGCTCGCGAATCGCGGTCACTGCATCTCCGGCAGGGTTGAGGGCTGCTTCTTCGTAGGGTACACCTTCTTCAATATTCTTATAGTGCCAGGTCTTTGTATAGGAGTAGGGCGGAGTATGGCTTGCATTGTCAAGCCAGTTAGCCCAATATACGGGCGACTTGCCGTCGAGGACATAAGCAACGGAATCCGCTGCCGCCTGCGACAGATGACACTCGGCTATGTATGCTATAGCATCATGGCCTTTTTGGCTCCATGCCGAGGCCGAGAGCACTGCGAAGGATGCACCTAATGCGAAGAAAAATTGTTTCATCAGTTCAGAAAGACAAAGCAGCGGAAGCCCTGACAAAAATTGCCGGGGCTCGCTGCCTTATAGGTTTGGACTTCAGTCTGTGTTTGCAAGTTAAGCTTCTGCAACGGGGAGAACGTTGATGAACTTACGACCGTTACGTCCTTCAGAGAACTGAACGGTGCCGCTTACAAGCGCGTAGAGAGTGTGGTCCTTACCGATACCTACATTGAGGCCCGGGTGGTGCTGGGTACCACGCTGACGCTTGATGATGTTGCCGGCCTTTGCGAACTGGCCGCCGAAGATTTTTACGCCGAGTCGTTTGCTTTCTGACTCACGGCCGTTCTTAGAACTACCGACGCCTTTTTTATGTGCCATAGTGTGTTCTTTGTGTTTTTAGGGGTGAGACAGATAATTAAGCCTGAATGTCTTTGATGACAACTTTGGTGAAGTACTGGCGGTGACCGTTTTTGCGGCGATAGCCTTTGCGACGTTTTTTCTTGAAAACGATTACTTTGTCACCCTTGACGAGAGATTTCTCTACTTCGCAGATAACTTTGGCTCCTTCTACTGTGGGAGCGCCTACTTTAACGGTGCCGTCGATGTCGGCGAGGAGGACGCGGTCGAATTCTACCTTGTCGCCTTCCTTTACATTTTCACCCAGGAAGTGAACGTAGAGAAAGTTATCTTTCTCTGCCTTGAACTGCTGGCCCTGGATTTCTACGATAACGTACATTAATAAAAACTTTAATAGTTAACTCGCTGAGGCGAAAGAATCTAAATGCTAAATTCCTTACTTTGGAATGCCTATTGCGAAAAATCAGCGCACAAAATTAGTGTTTTTCCCGCGCTCCTGCAAATTTTTCTGCATTTTTCTTAGTATTTTTGCATTCGGAAACGGAAAATTTCATCCGAATCCTTTATGATATGTACGGAATCACTCACATAATAGATATTTTACACACTAAAGGATGCTCGTGTGTAATCCAAAATGGCGACCGAATTACCGAATTCTTCGGTCGCGGAGTCCTCGACCTTTACGAAACTCTCCAATCCGATCCATCTCTGCTCGCAGGTGCGACTGTTGCTGATAAAGTCGTCGGCAAAGGAGCTGCGGCTCTCATGATTCTCGGAGGCGTTGCTCAGGTGTATGCAGACGTACTGAGCGAATCTGCCGCCGCGCTGTTTACCTCGGAAGGAATAGCCTTTGACTGTGGCAAACTTGTCCCGGCTATCATCAATCGTGCAGGCACGGGTATATGCCCCGTAGAGACGCTGACAGCCGACTGCACCACCGCCGAGGAGTGTCTCCCGCTGATTTCTGATTTTCTGACAAGAATGAAAGGGTCAGCGAAATGAGGAACTTCTGGACAGTAATATTTGCATCTCTGCTGATTTCCTGTGGCAATGACTTGCCTGATGGTATCAGCGAAGAATTTGATGAGGCTCTGAGAGTTGAAACGGATATAAATCCTTACGCCGTAAAGCCCGAAGATGCTCCCGATTCAGGTTGTGAGAAAATGAAAATCAATGGCATCGGAGGTACTCTGGGTAAGATTTTCAGCGACCTTAACCCCGAACATCTTGCTGTAGCCCGTCCGCAGGGCATATCGCAGATATCGGACCTGGCTTCTGCATGGGAGAATGGCAAAGATTTATGCAAGATTGAGTCGGACGAGTATATCTACATAGATTCGCTTACCCACTCTTATCCCTACCTTACGGCCGCAGCTGCCGATTTGCTGCACGATATAGGAAAACGTTTCAACGACGAACTCCAGGCCCGAGGGGGCGGCCGCTATCGCCTCAAGGTGACGAGTATGCTCCGCACCGACAGCTCGGTGGCAAAACTGCGTCGCGTCAATCGAAATGCCTCGGGCGAGAGTGCACACTGCCACGGCACTACTTTCGATATTTCCTACAGTAAATTTATATGTGACGACCCCACGGATGTGCGACGTACTTTCGAGGACCTGAAAAATCTTCTTGCCGAAGTGGTAAACCAACTCCGTCAGGAAGGGCGTTGTCTTGTCAAGCACGAGCGCCGTCAGGCCTGTCTTCACATCACTGCAATAGCTCCTGAAGAAAACATTACGGATTATGAAGAAGCTGCTCTCTAAAATAGCCTTTGTCTTATCAATGATAGTGTTGGGGTTGACACTCACCGTAGCGGCCACCCTGATATGCACTGTTAAGATACTCCACCCGGGCCGACTCACGCCTCTTGTTCGTGAATTTGCCAACAATATGCTTGATGCCCGATTCGATGTAAAGTATGTGGAGCTGTCGTTCAAACCGGCATTCCCCATGCTCAATGTCCGTGTAGACTCCCTTACATTGATTTCTCGGGTATTCGACGACCTTCCCGCCTCCGAGCGCGAGCGAATGCCTGAATGGACCGACTCGCTCATCACTTTCGACCGCATGACGGGTGCGCTAAATATCTCGCGACTCCTCAAGGGTGAAATTGCACTCCATAATGTGGAAATAGTCCGTCCGGGCGTAAACATTGTACTGGATGCCGACGGACGCGGAAACTTCGCTATATATAAAGGAGAGGAGGTGCAAACGGACAAAGACGAAAAACTCTCTCTTCCGGCAATGAGCATCGACAGGTTTGCGTTTGTCGAGCCTCGGGAGATTCGTTATTTCAGTGTCGCGGAAGACGCTTCTGCCTCGATAGTCCTCCTGCATAACGCCCACCTCGAATCAGGCAAAGAGGCCTACAGCATCCACGTAGACGGAAATGTCGACAGCCCCTTCGTATCGTCGCTTATTAATCTGGAAGATTTGTCGTTCGGACTCGACGGCCGCGTGCACTGGAAGCCCGATACCCCTGAAATGTTTACCCTTGAGCAGTTTTCAGTCCGCGGAGCATTTGCCACGGCCAAGGCTGATCTGGCTGTAAATCTCGACAGCACCCTCACTATAGCAAGTGGAGGCATCGACGTAGAGCCCGTAAGAATAATCGATATAGTGTCGTTGCTCCCTGACAGCATCCGCCGTGAGTATCGTCTCGTTGCTCCCTATTTTTCGACCGACGGAACGTTAGAACTTTCGGCCCGACTGCTCAAGCCGTTCTCTGTGGCGACAGACTCGATTCCCTATGCCGATGCTACTGTCTCGCTCGGAGATTGCTCTCTGAAATACGGCAATGCCGATTTCCGAAATCTCGGTTTTGATATTTCATTGATGCTCAGAGGCAACGATCTCGATTCGACTTCGGTTGAAGTAAAACGCTTCGCAGCAGCAGGCCCTGCTACAGCTATAAATATATCAGGCATAACTTCCAATCTTGCCACAGACCCGCGTTTCGATGTCAAAGTTACGGGAAAGACCGCTCTTGAGAAACTTCCGCCGATTATTGCAAACCTTGCCGAAGGATACATCTCGGGAGTTCTTGATATGGACTTCTCAGCTCGAGGTGCAATGTCGATGCTGCAGGAAGAAAACTTCCACAGTCTTGACGTAAAAGGTCGTATCGACGGCTCAAACCTTTTCTACCTCTCCAACGATACCGCGAAAATGGTGGAAGCCGGGAAGTTAAATCTCAAATTCGGTTCTCAGGTGGTAGTGCGCACCGATAGCTCCTCGACAAAACCCATGCTGGCTGCCGGACTCAATATTGATACAGTCTCGGCTCTCATCAATGGTGTGAACTTGAGCGCTTCCGGCTTGTCGCTGTCGGCCGGCGTCGAGAATACCGTCAGAGGTGCCGACACAACTCTTCTCGTTCCGCTCGGAGGCAAACTGAAAGTAAAGCGTTTCGACGTAATTTCGATTACTGATAGCGGTGGTATGCGTGCGCGCGAACTCGAAGGTTCGTTGCTTCTCCGCAGATACCACAATAATAAACGTCTGCCCGAACTTATTGCCAACCTCGACCTGGGTAGATTATCCGCAGGAGCTACCTCCACACGTTTTGTGATTTCGAAAGCTCATCTCGATGCAAGCATGCACAAGATTGCCCGTAAGAACCCAACACCTCACAAGCGTAAGAAAGCCTTACGTCAAACCGAGGCGCACCCCAACCTTTCGCCCGAAAAGGTTTATACTCAGGCCATAGACAAACGACGCGATCATCACGGAAAGAAACACGTCGAATTGGATACCAATGCGCAGCAGGTAGAGGTTCTCGAATGGGACCTCGCGAAAGGATTTCGCAACTTCCTTCTTGACTGGGAGTTGCAGGGCTCGCTTACTACGCGGAGCGCCCGACTTTTTACCCCTTCCTTCCCCTTGCGCAACCGTATCAATCGCCTCGACATATCCTTTACCACCGACTCTGTGGTGCTCAACAGCGTTCGCTACCGTGCCGGCCGTTCGGATATTAATCTCACAGGACGAATAAGCAATATTCGGCGAGGACTTACCTCTAAGAATAATAACTCGCTGAAAGTCAACTTAGAGCTCAAAAGCGATACCATAGATGTAAACCAGCTTTCATCTGCTGTCTTCGCAGGAGCAGCCTTCAATCATGCTCATCGCAATGGCCAATCAGGTACTTTCAACTTTGATGCTGATGACGACGAACTCGACCGGCAACTCGACGATATAGCTGCTGTTCAGAGCGACAAAATGGACGCGATACTCATACCTGTGAATATCGACGGCAAGGTGACTATGGCGGCCTCAAACATCATGTATGCCGACCTTATGATGAAAGATTTCGGCGGCGAGATTCTTGTGTTCGACGGTGGTGTGAATCTCCACAATCTCGGAGCTACATCGGATGCCGGAGGCCTCAATCTTTCGGCGCTATACTCGGCTCCGAAGGCCGACGATATCCATTTTGGTTTCGGTCTTGACCTGGAGCGCATCAACATCGAGCGATTCCTGCGCCTCGTTCCGGCTATTGATTCCGTGCTGCCTATTATGCGTGATTTCAGCGGTATAATTGATGCCGAGATTGCCGCGACTGCCGACATTGATTCTAACATGAACTTCGAGCTTCCCAGCCTCGATGCAGCAGTGCGTCTTACAGCCGACTCCCTCTCGTTTATAGACCCGAAAACTTATGCTACGCTCGGCAAGTGGCTGCGCTTCCGCGACCGCACCGACAACACCGTGAAGACCGTAAACGTGGAGATGATAGTCCGCGACAATATGGTACGAGTATTCCCATTCGCATTCGACATCGACAGATATCGCCTTGCTATGGCGGGGTATAATAGTCTTAACATGGACTTTAACTACCATATCGCCGTGCTTAAATCGCCTCTGCCGTTTAAGTTCGGTATAAATGTCAGCGGCAATCCCGACAAGTTCAAAGTTCGTTTCGGTGGCGCCAAGTTTAAAGAAAATCAAGTTGCAGAGTCGGTTAATGTAGTCGATACCGCACGCATCAACCTCCTTGAGCAGATCGAAAATGTATTCAAACGCGGTGTCCGCAATGCCCGATTCGCACCCCTTAAAGGCACCGACCGCACTTCGGAGAACGACAACATACCCGACGCGGGTCTTTCGCGAGCCGACTCCATAGCACTTATAAAAGAAGGACTTATCGACGGTCCGATACCCGAAATTGATGAGAACAATGGAAAATAAAATAGCAGAAGCAATACGCAGATACGAAGCTCGCACGGGACATCGCTTTGACACCCCCGGCGCGGTACTTTTCGATATGGACGGCGTACTCTACGATTCGATGCCCGGTCATGCAATAGCTTGGAAAAAGATGTGCGATGAAGCCGGAATAGAAGCCGACCCCAACGAATTCTTTGCATACGAAGGACGCACGGGCGCCTCAACCATAAATCTGCTGTTTGAACGCCAGTTCGGCCACGGCGCCGATGAAGAGACTTGTCGAAGGCTCTATGCGATAAAGTCGGAGAACTTCAAGGCTCTCGGCGAACCGCCTCTCATGCCGGGCGCAAAGCGTGCTGTCGAAGAAGTTCTGAAAGCCGGAGATGCTACTGTCCTCGTCACGGGTTCGGGTCAACAATCAATCCTGACGCGCCTCGCCGCCGATTATCCCGGAGCCTTTGAGGCTCGCATAACTGCCAACGATGTTATTCATGGCAAACCCGACCCCGAGCCTTATCTCAAAGGACTTGAAAAGGCTCGAATGGAGCCGTGGAAAGCCGTGGCTGTAGACAATGCACCTCTCGGCGTCCAAAGCGCCTCGTCAGCGGGCATCCTCACCATAGGAGTGCGGACCGGTCCCCTCGAAGAAGGCTCTCTGCTTGCATCAGGAGCGGATATTGAATTAAAAAGCATGGATGAGTGTGCCGATTTGCTTTCATATTTGTTATACTATAAGGCGGACGCTGATAAAACAGCCGCGTTTTAAGAATTTATGACTATGAAAGAGAAAGTGATATTTACAAATCTTGTAGGACAGGCAATTGACACATTGGTGGCCGAGGCCGGTAATCCTCAGACAGTTGTAGTAGCCGATACCAATACGGCACAATACGTACTCCCCGTTCTTGTAAACGACTCCAAGGCCGTTGCAGACTCGGAAGTCATCACCGTTAAGTCCGGCGACGGCAACAAGAGCCTCGAAGCTCTGACCGACCTTTGGAAAAAATTGGCAGAACTTGAGGCCACCCGAAGCACTCTGGTGATTAACCTCGGAGGCGGCATGGTAAGCGACCTCAGCGGATTCGCAGCCGCTACATATAAGCGTGGAATGCGTTGCATCAACGTTCCTACAACCTTGCTGGCAGCCGTAGATGCGTCGGTAGGCGGCAAAACAGGTATAAACTTCGGTGGATATAAGAACCAGATAGGGACCTTCACGGAACCCGAAGCAGTGATTATTTCGACGATATTCTTCAACACCCTTCCTCAGCAGCAGATTCTGTCGGGCTATGCCGAGATGATCAAACACGGCCTTCTCGAAGACACCGACACACTTTCGCGCCTTCTTGCGTTCAGCCCCGTATATCCTATGTTTGACTCCCAGAGCCTGCTCCCTATCATTGAGGCGAGCGTAGGCGTCAAATCTCGTATCGTGGAGGAGGATAAAACTGAGGCCGGCATCCGCAAAGCTCTCAACTTCGGACACACTATCGGCCACGCTATCGAGGCCTATTCATACAAGCGTCAGTCGCCCGTTCCTCACGGATATGCAGTAGCGTGGGGTATGGTAGCCGAACTGGTACTCTCCAACATGGAACTCGGTTTCCCCGGCGATACACTTCACACCGTGGCAGCTTACGTACTTAAAAACTATGGTGCGTATGATATCACCTGCGACGATTATCCCGCATTGATAGCAGCCATGAGGCAGGATAAGAAAAATCGCTCGGCCGACTCAATCACGTTCACCCTTCTTGAAAGCGTAGGGCACCCCAAAATCGATTGTGTCGTAGATCAGAAACAGATAGAGGCCGCGCTTGATATCTACCGCGACCTCATGCATCTTGCCTGAAAGAACTTGTACAAGTATCTGCTTCAGACCGGTATTACCAGCATTGGTATATCGGTCTGAAATAGTATTTTATGGGCGAGTCCGGGATTGAAAAGGCGTGAGAAAGCATTTCTGCGCCGATTGGGGACTACAACAAGGTCAAAGTTGTGTGTTTGCTGCAACTCTGCAAACTCCTTATCGCCGTCGGTATGACTCACAGGTACACTTATGAAGTGATAGTGATTGAAGTTCTTGCTGCAGTAATCGCCGAGGCGTCGGAGCGCCTTGTCGGCAGCGCCGTCGCTGAATCGGTGTTTCCTCGGTATGTGAACAATGGTTACGGATGCCGACTCTCCGCCATACAGGCGGTATAGCCCGTCTATCGCAAGAATATCATTCTGGTCAAGGTTGCTGAAGAAGAGGATATTTTTGGGCGTAAGAGAGTATTCCATTGGTGTGGATTCGGGTACCGTAAGAACTGAGAACCGTCCTTCGTCGAGTACTTCAGCCGTTACGCTTCCTATAATCTCACGCTCTTTAGTGCCGGCAGCACGAGTGCCCATAACTATCAGGCGCGGAAGATGAAACTTGGCATATTCCACAATAGAATCCTCGGGAACGCCCTCTACAACCTCGGTAGAGATTCGTACGAGGGGCAGTTCGCCACTCTTAATCTTCGCCTTTATTCTGTCCGAGAAATGCTTGAGAAGCTTCGTAGCATTGTCTTGTATCTGCTGACGGGCGCCGCTTTCGCCTATCTCATAAGACAGCGAATCGGTGAACTGGAGATTGCCCGCAATATATGGGTCGAGAAAGCTGTAGAGCAGTACCACCTGTGCTTTCTGCTTTGCCGCAATATCTATAGCGACCTTTGCCGCCTTGTAGGAGCGTTCGCTCAGGTCGACAGGGACAAGTATGATGTGGGAATCTGCTCCGGGCACAGGCTGGAACAGCTCACGGTTCTCGATAATTCTCAGTGCATGCGGAAGATCACTTTCGTTAATGCGGACTCTCACGCCCGACGAAAATCCGGGAATCTCCAGATTTACATTTTCGAGAGTGACTTCAATATCCTCGCCTTCGAGCAGAGTCCGGAGGGCGAGAGCTTTCTCATAAGTATGTATCGCTACAGTGATTCTTCGCATATCATTAGTTATTGAGTCCTTAAAGCAGAAGGATGCAGGCACTTGTCAGACCGGCATCCTTCGTATTCGTTATTTCTGACGAAGCCAATACTTAGTCAGCAACCTGCTGTTCCTGCAGAATCTCAACCGCCATATCGTAGATAGTACTGTCGTCGAGAACTACGATACCTCCGTCAGGACCGGGCTCGATATGAACGCCGCAGTTTTTGCCGAAGTCATAGTTGCTGCCACCGAAATAATTTCGTACAGTCTGAACGGTTGTATTGAGTTTGTCCGCAATCTGGTGCATGGAGCCATCAGGCAGTCTGTCCTTGAGGCTACGGAGTTCGTTGAAGCTTATAGTCTTTGTCATATCAGTATAGTTTAAGGTGAGTGATATGGGGTGTTGTTTACGGTGACTAAATTAGTCGCAATTTTCTTATTAAACAAACAAAATGAAGAAAAAATTATATGTTTAAAAACATATTTTTCATCATAATGCGAATTAGAAGCGCTAACAAGTTAACATTCAGATTCTTTCAACGTCACTCGCCCTCAGCCACGCTTTGGTACTGTTGTTGATTTTAACGTTGTACCACTTCGGAGAGACGGGGTCGTCGGGTGTAGCGACCGAATCCACAATCGCAACTTTGGTTCCTTCGTGAATAGTCACCACCTTGTCGGACGCTGTCTTCGAAGCTCTCGGAGCTGAGGTCAGCTGAGTAGATGGCACGATCACTACGGCATCTTCGTGGGAGCGGGCAGTTGAAGCAGCGTCGGCTGCAACACCTAAGAAGTAGGCGAATAACACCAGAAGAACAATTCCGCCGAAGAATCCGGCCTTACGCAGCGCCACCTGCTGAGAGAAGATATAGAGAGCGGCTGCACCTGCGAGGAGCAGAAATACCACGAATGCAGTCCAGGCCCATGCGTCGGGCGACATCATGGCGACAGTCGACGCATGCATGCTGGCAAAAAACGGGGTATCATCCTCCGGTTTGTCCTGGATACGCGAGCGTACGAATTCGAGATTTTGGCGCGCATCTTCATCGGAAGGATTAATGCGAAGAGCTCGTTCGTACGAGACAACGGCCTTTCCGAGATTGTCGTTTCGGAAATAGGCGTTGCCGAGGTTGTAGTATATCGTCGCGCTTCGGCCTTCTTGTGCGATACTCTTGTTGTAGAGTTCTATGGCTTCGCGATAGTTTTCCTTGTTGTATGCGGAGTCGGCTTGCTGGCCATAGGAGAGAGCGAATGCCTGCAGGGACGCAACAAAGAGCAGGACGACAGATAGGAATTTCTTCATGACTTATCTTTTTTTGACGTCTTCAATGTTTTTGATAGCATCTGATGCCTCGGTATAGAGTCCGGCAACCTCTGCATCGGAGTGGTCGGGTGTAAATCGGGCCATTTCGCAGCGGTCGAGAACATCAAGAACTTTCGCGGTATTTGCGGCATCGAGGCCGTAAGCGGTGAGCTTCTCTTCGATGTTGTCGCGGGTGAGCTGTGAGGCTGAGATTGCGAGTTTGTCGCTGAGGTAGCCCCAGAGAGCCTTGGCAAGAGAAGCGTAGAACTGATCGTTCTTGTGGCTGTTCATAGCTTCACGGGCCTCGCGCAGACGTTTGTTGGCCACGCGCCCGGCCTTGGCAAGTTTGCGTCCACTCACATCGGCCTGGAGACGGATGTGACGGCGATATATAAATACAAGTGCAATCAGAGCCAATACTACGATGATGTAAGCTATCCAATATGCGGCGCTGCTGAAAATATAGCTGATTGAGTGTGACTGGCTTTCGCTGTCGGAGGGTCGGATATGGAGAATATCGTCGATAGTATTGTCTAACGATGTCTGCTGTGTAACAGGTGTCGAGGAGTTGCCTCTGAGCACCTTAATAGGAGTACTGGCTACGTCTACAGTGACGTATTCACCTTTCTCAGGGTCAAAATATACGAAGGGTACGTCGTCGATAGTAAAGTTGCCTACCTCCTGAGGAACAATGGTAAAGTCGGTGCGGAATGTTCCTGACATATTTGTGCCGCCACCGATAATAGAAGCGTCGATATCGGTCTTGGGAGTATACGAGTCGATGCCGGCAGGGAACTGTACCATAGGTTCGGCAAGGTACTTGATGTTGCCTCGGCCTTTTACGATGTATGAGTAAACCGAAGCCTCATTGGTACGCATGAGTTCGGGTTCAAGAGTCGTGCTCACAGAGAAGGTACCCACGGCTCCGTTGAAGCCCGCGGGGCGAGGTTCGGGAAGATTCTTTACCTGCAGTGTGGCGGCGTTCGACGAGGTGGTAACCTGACGTTCAATGGGGCGCTGTGTGCGGAAGAATCCCATATTTACCGTTTCATACTGCACGATAGTCACATCGTATTTACCCGAATTGACGGTGAGCTTTCCACCTTTCTGAGGGTAGAGTAGGAGGCGCTTGAGGACTGCAGTATGGTAGTTCTGTCCATTATAGTTCTCAAGAGAGGTCTCATAGTTTACAGGCAATTCCTCGCAGAGAAATCCTTCAAACGCCGGTTGGGTAGTGGGAAGGAACGAAGAAATCTCGTGCTTGGTGTAGACTTTGATAGTAGCCACGACAGGCTCCTGCTCATATACCGAGCTCTTGGAGAAACTGACTCTCACGAGGAGGTCGTCTGCCGAGATGCGCGATGCGCCGCCTTGCGGAGACGGAGCGGCCTGTGCAGGCTGCCCCTGCTGACTCTGCGAGGGCTGGTCGGTCGGCAATATCTGAAATGATACAGGATTCGACTTCAGAGTCTTGCCTCCTGCCGATACGCTCACCTGCGGTACTTTGACAACGCCGGGGGTATCGGCACGGTAAGTAAACGAATAGTCGACGGACATAGATGTACTCATGCGTCCGTTGACTATCTGGGTGCTCTGCATCGTAGAAGTTGCAGGACCGTAGAGTAGGGTACATCCGTCGAGTTGCGGGGCCTGCGGAGGATTTGACTCACCGTCGGTCAGGCGGAATGTGAGGGAGAAATTCCGTCCCTGTACAACATTTCGCGGAGGCACTATCGAAAAGGAGGGCTGCTGTGCAACCGCTCCGAGAGTGACTACTGCAAAGAGAAATAATAGAATGAAACGTCTGAACTGCATAACGGCATCTAAGAGATGAGTTTTACCATGTGTTTACCAGGGTTTGTCGGTCTGAGGACGTCCGACAGGTTCTTCCTGCTCTTTGACTTTCTTGCGGGTCTGGTTTTCCTTGTTCTGCATTGACTGGAGCAACTGCTGGGCAGACTGGGTCATGGGTTGCTGCTGCTGTTGTTGCTGTTGCTGCTGCTCCTCTTGTTGATCCTGCTGTTGCTGCTCTTGCTGTTGTTGCTGCTGGTCCTGCTGATTCTGGTCCTGGTTCTGATCCTGATTTTCCTGCTCCTCTTTCTTAAGCTGGGCAAGACGAAGGTTCTCACGGGTCTTCATGTTCGACGGCTCGATGCGCAGCGCGGCCTTGTAGAGCTCGATGCTTTGGTCGTACTTCTCATCGTTGAAAGCCATATTTCCGAGATTGTAGAGAGCCTTCTCTGCAATAGCGGCATCGTACTGCTTTGCCTCGGGGATAATTTCCTCGAAAAGAGCACCGGCCATTATTCTCGGGTCGTTCTTTGTGCCTTTGTTGTCGTCGGACTGAAGCTGGAGCAGGGCCACAGCCTTATTGTATCGGCCTCTGATCGAACTGCCGTTCACTTCAATGGCCTTGTCATATTCCTCAATAGCCTCGTGAAATTTGTCTTCGTTGAAGAGCGCATTGCCTTTGCGAATGGCATTACGCTCATCCTTATACGACTTTGAAGGCGTATAGTACTCCGAACGACGCATTTCCTGCTGTTGCGATACAGCCGAAGTGTCGGGCTGAGAGTAGTTCTCGAGTTGGTCAGGATTAAGATTCTGTGCTCCTAAAGCAAGGGGCGCCAGAGTCATTGCTAATATGAGTACGATTTTCATCGGGTGGTCTCCTTTCTGTTTTTATCGCTGTCTTCCTTTGTGAAGAAGTTGATACCTCTAAGCCAGCTTATCTTCTTGTTGACAATGAAGATATCTATGATTAGAAAAAGGAATGCGAGGAATGCGAAAGTGGGGAACTGCTCGGCTCCTGCGGTGTATTGAACAGTGGCAAATTCGGATTTCTGGAGCTTGTCGAGCTGTGTCTCGAGTTCGGAGAGTGCCGAAGGCGATGCTCCGTTGACGTAGATGCCGTCGCCTGCCTGAGCTATCTCCGAAGCGAGAGCTTCGTTGAGAGCGGTGACTACGGGAGTGCCTTCAGGAGTGGTAAAGCCGGGAAGGATGTTGCCCTGAGGAGTTCCGAGGCCTATCACATCTATTTGTATGCCGTTTTCAGCAGCGAGTTTGGCCGCATCTACAGCAGCGCCCTCGTGGTCTTCGGCATCGGTAATCAGAATTATAGCCTTGTGCATATCTTCTGCCGGCGAAAAACCGTTCATAGCCATCTTTATAGCACTGGCAATATCCGTACCCTGATAGTTGATGAGTGAAGGGTTGAGTTCGTTGAGATACATCTTTGCCGTGTAGAAGTCGGCTGTCAGAGGCAGCTGCATCTTCGACTGTCCGGCAAATATGATGAGACCGACCTTGTCATTGTCGAGGCGATCTACGAGTTTTTCAAGGAGGAGACGCGCTCTGTCGAGACGGCTCACACCGTCGGGGCGGTCGGTAGACGAAGCAAGCATCGAGTTGGAGATATCGAATGCTATCATCACTTCGATGCCCGAGGCTGTTTCCTGCTGTTCGCGGGCTCCGGCTCGGGGGCGTGCAATCATTATAACGAGGCAGATGAGTGCCAGTACTGCCAGAGTCGCCTTTATAGCGGGAGTATATCGCGAGGCATCAGGCATAAGGTTTGCTATAACATTCGGTCTGCCGAATCTACGCAGCTTGGCGCGTCGAGTCGCACGCGCTGCAAGGAATAGCAGCACGAACACCGGGACGAGCAGGAGCAGGTAGAGATATTTGGGATGTGCGAAGTCAAACATAGTGAGTCAACTTTAGGGAATAGACCGGAGCACGGTGTGTCGGAGGACAAACTCAAGAGTAAAGCATGCAAGAGCTAACCAGGCCCACAGTGCGTAGTTATCTTCGGTATGAGAGAAATGGCGAACGTCCATCTGAGTCTTTTCGAGGGCATCAATTTCAGCGAATACTTCTTCGAGCACACGGTTGCCGGTAGCGCGGAAGTACTTGCCGCCGGTATTATCGGCAATAGTGCGGAGGGTGTTCTCATCGATCACCACAGGCTGAGGCTGGAATTCGATGCGTCCCGTAAGTGTGCGTACAGGGTAGGGCGCACTGCCGTTTGTTCCGATGCCGATGGTATAAATCTTCACACCGAGTTCCTTGGCAACCTCAGCGGCTGTCAGCGGGGCTACGACACCGGTATTGTTAGAACCGTCGGTAAGCAGGATTATGCTTTTGCTCTTGGCTTTACCTTCTTTAAGGCGGTTGAGCGAGGTAGCTATACCGTCGCCTATTGCGGTACCGTCTTCAAGAACGTTCATGTCGAGATTCTGGAGATACTGGAGCAGCTGTGCACGGTCTACGGTCATAGGTACGCCGGTGAGGCTCTCGCCTGCAAAAATCACGATACCGATATTATCGCTTTCGCGGCCGGATATGAATTTTGCAGCAACTTCCTTGGCAGCGTTGAAGCGGTCGGGGTCGAAATCTCGCGCGAGCATCGACGAAGAAACGTCGAGGGCAAGCACAATATCGGTACCTTCGGTGGAAGTCGTTCGCCAGCTGTCGCGCTCCTGAGGTCTCGCCATGATGATGATGAGGCAGGCGAGGGTAGCCATTCGGAGTACGAAAAGGAAATGACGGAGATATTGCTTCCACGAGCGCGGGAGCGCCGCAAAAGCCTGCGATGTGGATAGCGCCATAGTGGCGTGGCTGTCTTTCTGTTTAAGAATGTACCACGCTGTGACAGGCACTATCACAAGGAGAGTCCAGAGAAAATTAGGATGAGCAAAGTGCATCGTCAATTCTTTGTTTTAGGTGTGGTTTGAGGAGTGTTTTCACCTGCGTTTTCAGCTTCTGCCTCAGGCTCGGGTGCTGGCTTGGTCTGCTCGACGAAAGCCGATGCCCGTGCAAATGCCTTGATGTTGTCATCGGTAAGAGGGCGCACCTTCGCAAACTTCACGAAGTCGGCAATCGAAAGTACCTGTCTTACTTCGTCGGCAGTCATTCGTGTAGCGGGATTCGAGCGCAGAGCCTTGACAATCTGAGAAGATGTCATCTCCATCGCATAAATTCCGAAACGTCCTTCGAGATACTGACGGAGAATATCGACGAGTTCGGTATAGTATTCTTTCTCATGGCCGCTCTCGGCAAGATTGCGTGAGCGCAGGGTGTTTAGGCGCGAAATAGCGAGTTCGTAAGGCGGTACAGGAGGATTGCGACGGAGTTCGACTGTCTCTTTCGCTTTGCGGAAGAACTTGATGCAGAAGAATGCCGCGACGACGGCTGCCACTGCGGCGAGCACCCAGAGCAACCAACCGGGAATGTAATCGTACCAGCGGCTGCCCGGCTCGACGATACTTTCCATGGGGTTGATAGTCTCGAGCGAGTCGACATCTACAGGGAGTACCTTGAGAGTGACGATATTCGAGAACGCCGTATCGCCGCTCTGCGACGGGAGTGCCGCAAATGGTGGTATGGTCAAAGTTCCGGGGTCAAACGCCTGAATAGTAAAGGTGAAGTCTATCTTACGTCTGCCGTTTTCTATGACAGAGGAGCTGTCGGAAGCTACGACGTCGACACCATTAAAGGGGATATATTCAGTGCCGGGTGCCAACACCGGAAAGTCAAGGAGCTGAACCGGTGAGTCCGACGGCATATCTACCGAAACATGCAGCAGATTGCGGTCGCCCATGAGCATCACGGTGCTGTCGGCCGACGCTTTGATGCTGATAGCCGGCGCAGCACTCATAGTAACTGCCGGGATGAGAGCCCCTAATATTAATATGTGTCTTTTGAGCTTGTTCATAAGGGAATCAAACGGAAGAGCGGTTTTTAAATAGCCCCATAAGAGCGCGGACATAGTCCTCGTCAGTAGCGACCGAAGCAAAGTCTACACGTGTACTTCTGAGAGTAACGGCCATTTGTTGCTGTCTGTCGTACCACCATTTATTGTATGCCTTGCGTGTGCGCGACGACGAGGTGTCAACCCAGCGGGTCTGGCCTGTCTCGAGATCCTTAATTCGCATAAAACCGACGTCGGGCATCTCTCCGTCGCGCTTGTCGTAGACCTGGATAGCCATTACGTCGTGCTTGGATACTGCCACGTTGAGCGGCGTGCGGTAGTCCGAACTGTCGATGAAGTCGGAGATAAGGAACATGGTGCAGCGTCTTTTCAGAGCGTCGCTGAAGTATCTTACGGCTTGGGCGATGTCGGTACCCGGGCTTTCGGGTGTAAAGTCGAGAAGCTCACGGATGAGGAAGAGGATGTGTTTGCGTCCCTTCTTCGGGGTAATAAATTTTTCGACTTTGTCCGAGAAGAAAATCGCGCCGATTTTATCGTTGTTCTGAATCGCGGAGAAAGCTATCGTAGCAGCGATCTCGGCTATCATCTCGCGTTTTTCCGGACCTACGGCACCAAAATTGCGTGAGGCCGAGACATCGACGAGAAGCATTACCGTAAGCTCACGTTCCTCCTCGTACACTTTCACGTAGGGATGATTGTGGCGTGCGGTCACGTTCCAGTCAATATCACGGATATCGTCGCCGTACTGGTACTCACGAACTTCCGAGAACATCATGCCTCGGCCCTTGAAGGCCGAATGGTATTCACCGGCAAAGATGTTCTGCGATAGTCCGCGCGTCTTTATTTCAATTTTGCGAACTTTCTTTATCAGTTCATTTGAATCCATAAAATGGCTTGGTAATGATTTTTAGGGCACCTGAATCTTGTCGAGGATTTCGGTGATAATCATGTCGGTTGTGAAGTTGTTTGCTTCGGCTTCGTAAGTAAGACCGATACGGTGACGGAGCACGTCGTGGCAAACTGAGATTACATCTTCAGGGATTACATATCCGCGCTGATGCAGGAATGCGTAAGCACGTGCGGCACGTGCCAGCGAGATAGAGGCACGGGGCGATGCACCGAACGAGATATAGCTTGCGAGGTCGTCGAGGCCGTATTCTTTAGGATTACGTGTTGCGAATACGATGTCGACAATGTAGCGTTCGATTTTCTCATCCACGTATATCTGCTCAACGATTTTCTGAGCTTCGATTACCTCAGAGGGCTTGAGGATGGGGAGTACGGGGCGCTGCTCGCCTGTGATATTCATACGGATAATCTCACGTTCTTCGTCCTTCGAAGGATAGCCGATGACAACCTTCATAAGGAAACGGTCGACCTGTGCTTCGGGGAGGGGATAGGTACCTTCCTGCTCCACAGGGTTCTGGGTAGCCATTACAAGGAAGGGTTTGTCGAGTGCGAAGGTGTTGTCGCCGATAGTTACCTGACGTTCCTGCATGGCTTCGAGGAGTGCCGACTGGACTTTTGCCGGGGCACGGTTGATTTCGTCGGCAAGTACGAAGTTTGCGAAAATCGGGCCTTTCTTAACCTGGAAAGTCTCGTTTTTAACGCTGTAGATCATAGTACCGATTACGTCGGCAGGAAGGAGGTCGGGGGTAAACTGGATTCGGCTGTATTTTGCGTCGATGAGCTGTGCGAGGGTCTTGATAGCAAGAGTCTTTGCAAGACCGGGGACACCTTCGAGAAGAACGTGTCCGTTTGCAAGCATGGCGATAAGCAGACTCTCTACAAGGTGCTTCTGGCCCACGATAGTCTGGTCCATGCCATGTGTAACCATTTTGATAAAGTCGCTTTTGCTTGCCACTAACTCATTGAGTTGGCGAATATTGACGCTGTCGCTCATAGTGATGATATATTATTTTTCAAGTTTTGTATTATATTCAGTGTAAAGTAGATAAATAGCGATTGACCAAAGTATTGCTTCAAACGCTCTACAAAATTACTTATATAACAATGAAATTCCCTAAAAGGAATGTTAATTTTATCTACTAAGTCTTTAACACACTTATCTTTTAATCTTTTTTATACCTAACTTTGTAATTGCTAAATGATAATTATGAAATTAAGGAACATCTACATCGCATCTCTCATAGCAATATCGGCTGCTTGCTCCAAGGAGGCTCCCGAGCAATATGCTCCTGCCGACGTTGCACCTCTCCATGCTATAATGCCCGGGTATGCCGAGCTTGATTCTGCTTCGCGGGCTGAGATTGCCGACAGTCTCAAACCCGAGCTGACAGCCTTCTTTAAGGCTGTGGCCGAGGGATATACGCTTTCCGATACGCTTATTCAGGCCTGGTCTCATTCCCGACAGGTAAATACCTTTACTCCGCCTGCCGACAGCGTATTCCCCTCGATAGAACCGATTCGAGAATCGTTGGGATATACTTTGGGAGCCGCCGGGACACGTGGCCTACAGTTGCCCGCACGAAGATATGCAACAGTGGTCTATGGCAGAAACGAAGCTATACTCTTTGTCGACTCCGTGATGCTTATAGCATTGAACCACTTCCTCGGTCCGGAATATGAAGGTTATTCCCGTTGGCCGGTATATCGCCGACTCGAGAAGGATCCCGCAAAACTGCCGTACTATATGGCTGAGGCTCTTATCGCTAATGAATATCCCTACACTGCCGAGGGCGAAGACGCGACCCTGCTCTCGCACTTATTATATCAGGGCGCTCTTACGTATGCCAAAATGCAGGTCGTGAAAAATGCCGACAGAGCTTTGGCACTTGATTATAGCGACGAAGACCTCGCGTGGATTGATGCAAACAGTGCTAAACTTTGGAGCGAACTCGCTTCTTCCAATCTGATTTACGATACCTCGGAAACGCTCGCCGCCAGATTTGTAATGCCTTCCCCCTCCGTACGCGATTTACCTACCGTTTATCCGGGCCGTATAGGCCGTTACGTAGGACTACGACTCGTTGAGGAATACGTCAGGAAGCATCCCGAAGCAACGCTCGCGGAGCTGCTGTCTCCGTCGTTCTACACCTCTCCAGAGTTTGTGCAGACCAATGCGGCTGAAACATTTCGATAGACAACCATCACACTTAAATAATTATCTATGAAACTTATTGCAGGAGCTATATCTTTAGCATTGCTCTCGTTGTCACCGACGGCCTTCGCTAAAGATATCAAAGTAACATCTCCCGACGGAGGACTTCAAATCAGTCTCTCCACCGATAAAGCAGGTGCACTGAAGTACTCGGCGACTAAAGACGGTAAGACTGTTCTTGAGCCCTCACGCCTCGGCTTGGAGATAAGCGGTGCGCCCGCTCTTGAAGGGGCGGTGAAAATTAAGAATGTGCGCCGCTCTACGTTCGACGAAACATGGGCACCCGTCTGGGGTGAGGAGGACTCAATCCGCAACCACTACAATGAACTTGCAGTGGAATACGAGCAGAGCGGACGCAAACTCGGAGTCGTATTCCGCGTCTTCGACGACGGTTTCGGATTCCGTTACGAATTTCCGCGTCAGTCAGGCCTCGAAAACTTCACCATTACCAACGAACTCACTGAGTTCGCTTTCCCCGAAGCGTATCGTTCGTGGTCTATCCCTGCCGAAAAGGTAAACTACTATGAGGGCCTTTACCGCGAACTTCCCCTTGACAGTATCGGAAAAGCAAGCACCCCGATAACAATCGAGGGTAACGGCATGGTAATGGCACTTCACGAAGCAAATCTTACCGACTATGCGGCTCTCAATGTCGAGGCTCAACCCGGCACGCATACATTGAAGGCCGAACTCACTCCCTGGTCAACGGGCGAATTGGTATTCGTCACCGACACCAGAGTATCGCCGTGGCGAACTCTCATAGTCGCTGATTCAGTGCCCGAAATGATGCTCTCACGCATCATGCTTAACCTCAACGAACCTTGCGCAATCGAAAATACCGAATGGATACAGCCCCAACGCTACATCGGTGTATGGTGGTGCTATCACAAACGTACGCACACGTGGGGTAACGGACCCAAGCACGGCGCAACTACCGAGAATGTAAAGCGCTACATGGATTTCGCCGCGCGTCACGGCTTCGGAGGTGTGCTTGTCGAGGGCTGGAACAAAGACTGGTGGACTTACGATTTCAGTTTTACCGAGCCTTACGATGATTTTGACACTGATTCGATATGTGAATATGGCCGTAAGTTAGGCGTCGACTTCATCTCACACCATGAGACCGGCAGCAAGGTCGAGAACTATGAAAATCAGCTTGACGACGCCTTCAAATATTGCCGCGACAAGGGTATAAGATATGTCAAAACGGGATATACAACCCCTCTGCTCGACGGTAAGGAACGCCATTCAAGCCAGTTTGGCGTAAGACACATGAGAAAAGTTCTCGAGACTGCCGCAAAATACGGAGTGAATATTGACAACCACGAACCTGTGATGCCCACGGGCATTCAGCGCACATATCCCAACCTGATGACTCAGGAAGGCGTCCGCGGTCAGGAGTGGGACGCTTGGAACAAAGCGGGCGGCAATCCTCCCTCGCACACAGTGACCATACCCTTTACCCGAGGTCTTGCGGGCCCTATGGACTTCACCCCCGTCACTTTCGATTTTGAAAACAAGATTCTCCCCGATACCCGTGTCAACACAACTCTTGCCAAGCAGTTGGCTCTTTTCTTGATTCTCTATTCACCCCTCCAGATGGCTTCCGATATGATAGAGAATTACGAACGCAATCCGGGTCCGCTGGTTTTTGTAGAATCATGTCCTACCGATTGGAGCAAGACTCTCTACCCTGAAGCGGAAATCGGAAAATATATTACCGTAGCCCGTAAGGACAAAAATTCAGACGATTGGTTCGTGGCAGGAGCTACCGGCGATGATGCCCGCACGGCAAGTTTCTCGCTCGACTTCCTCGACCCCGACACTGTATATACCGCGACTATTTACAGAGACGGCCCCGATGCCGACTGGGAGACAAATCCCTATCCCGTTACTATCGAACGCAAGGATGTGGACTCTCACACCCGTCTGGAGATACCGATTGCACGGAGCGGAGGCTTCGCAATACGACTTATGAAAAAGTAAAAAACGGGAAGGCGCCGGACGCCTTCCCGTTTTTTTAGATTATGTTTTGGATCAAAGCAGTTTGATGCTGATGTAGCGCTTGGGATTCTTCTTGATGTCGATAAAGAGAGAATCGAGCGATGCGACCGCCGAATTGAGATTGTTGTAGAGTTCGGGGTCGTGAGTGAGTTTTCCTATCGAAGAGTCGGGGCTGTTGAGCTGTGCAGTAAGGGCCTCAACATTTGCGAGAGTTGTTTCGAGATTCGAGATGATGCTGTCGAGGGGAGCCTCGCGGAGCGATGCGCTCACAGCCGAGAGGTCGCCTGTGATAGAGTCGACGTTGGCGGTGATGCTCTTCACGTCGCGTGTCACGGGCTGGAGCGATGCGAGCACACCGCGCATAGAGCGGAGCGAAGCCTCAAGCTCGGCAGTGATATTGTCGAAGCGGCTGATACTTGCAGTGAGTGCGGGGTCGGAAGCCACAGCGTTGAGGCTTGTGAGAAGTGTATCAATCTTGGGGAAGATAGCCGATACGGCAGGCATCAGGTCTTTGCTCACGGCATCCATCATACCGGCTTTCACATCGCTTTCGAGAGTGTCGCCGACATTGTAGAAGCCATTGGCCGAGTTGCCGATTACGAGTTCGATAGAAGCGGTGCCGAGCAGGTCGGTAACTACGAGAGCCTTCGAACCTTTGGGGATGCGGAGTTTCTTGTCAACGCTGATTTCAACGGTCACATTGCCGAGATTGTCATAATCATAGATTATCTCGCGCACCTGACCGATTTTGTATCCGTTGAGCGTAACGGGAGCCGATTGGGCCATTCCCTCGATATTGGTGTAGGTCGCGTAATAGTAGTTTGCAGCCTTGAATACGTTTACTCCTTTCAGGAAATTGATGCCTACGAAGAGCAAACCAAGAGCTAAAACGACAAGAGCTCCGATAATTACTTCTTTGCTAAATATTTTTTTCATCGGTGTATGATATTTATGGATGAATTATTTCGATTGTTTATGATAGTCTGCAAAGGCATTGAGCAGCGCCTCCGCACATTTTTGACGGCCGCGTTCGCTACCGAGAAACTTTTCTGCCTCGGCATTGCATATGAAATCCAGTTCGACCAGAACGGAAGGCATCTTCGTAGCCCACAGCACAAGGAAACCGGCTTGAAGAACGCCCTTGTCGGTGCGTCCGGCTGTAGTCACGAGCTCGTTCTGCACGAGCGATGCGAAGCCCACGCTCTGCGCCATAGCATGGTTCTGACCAAGTTCGAAGATGATATATGACTCCGATGAGTTGGGGTCGAAACCTTGATATGTCTCCGAGAAATCTTCCTCAAGTTCGATTACGGCATTCTCACGCATTGCCACCGAAAGGTTAGCCTCGCTCTTGTGCAGACCTACCGTATATACCGAAGCTCCGTGAATATTCGCACGGTTCTTATTTTTGTAGTCTACGGAATTGACATGAATCGACACAAAGAGGTCGCCCTCGGCCTTGTTGGCAATTTTGGCTCTGTCGCCCAGCGGCACAAATACATCCGTATCGCGAGTCATCACGGTAGTGACGCTGTCGCCGAACTGCGTATTGACGAGATTTCGGAATCTTCGGGCCACATCGAGCGTTATATTTTTCTCATATTCCGTCTTGCCGCGACAGCCGAAGTCCTTACCTCCGTGGCCGGCATCTATAACGAGAGTAAAGGGTTTGTCGGAGGGTTGCGCGGCCGATCCGCCCGGCAAAATTGCCGAGGCAGACAGCAGAATTATTGATATGAGAGTGCGTATGTGCATAAGCGTTGCAAAATTACTATATTTTTTGACGACTTAATTGGTCATAAAGGCGAAAAATATAGCCTTATACCTCAATTTTTAGTTGTCACCATAGTATTTGCCACTGCATTTGCGCATGCGATACCGTCCATCGCCGCCGAAACGATGCCTCCGGCATAGCCTGCACCTTCGCCGCAGGGGTAGAGGCCGGGCACCGATATGTGCTGCAAAGTTTCGTTGTCGCGAGGGATGCGCACAGGCGATGACGTACGGGTTTCGTCGCCGATGAGTACCGCTTCGGAGGAGAGGAATCCGCGCTGCTTGTTGTTGAACTGACGGAAGCCTTCACGAAGTCTGCGGGCGATACTGTCGGGCAGAAGCTCGTCGATACGTCGGCTGAGAAGGCCGGGAGGATAGGACGAACGGGGAAGATCGGACGAGAGTCGACCCTCCACAAAGTCGGTCATGCGCTGAGCCGGAGCCTGCTGTGTCTCACCTGCGGCTTCAAAGAACCGACGCTCGATTTCCTCCTGAAACTTCATTACTTTAAGTGCATTGTCGCCTTCTTCGGGGTCAGGAATATCTTCGGGGAGAACTTCCACCACCATGCCGGAGTTGGCCCATTTGGTGCCGCGGTTGGCCGGCGACATGCCGTTGACCACGAGCTGACCGGGAGCGCTCGCTGCGGGGATGATGTATCCGCCCGGGCACATGCAGAATGAGTAAACGGCTCTGTCGTCAACGCGGGTAAGCATGCTGTATTCTGCCGCCGGCAGATATTTTCCACGTCCTTTGGGAGAGTGATACTGCAGGCAGTCGATAAGGTGCTGAGGGTGCTCGAGGCGCACTCCCACAGCAATACCCTTAGGTTGAAGTTTTATGCCGGAGTCGTGGAGGAATCGGTACACATCGCGCGCCGAGTGGCCTGTTGCAAGTATCACAGGGCCGTACCACTCTTTGGAAGTCGAGTCTACGGCGCCTGTCACAGCTCCTTCGGCATCGGTAAGCAGCCCTGTTACTTTAGTGCCGAAGTGCACCTCTCCGCCCGAGGCCAGGATAGTCTCGCGCATTGCTTTGATGACGGAGGGCAGGCGGTCGGTACCAATGTGCGGGTGTGCGTCAATAAGAATCTCGGGTTGTGCGCCATGCTGCACGAAGATATTGAGCACCTTGTCTACCGACCCTCTTTTCTTGCTTCGGGTGTATAACTTGCCGTCGGAGTATGCACCGGCTCCGCCTTCGCCAAAACAATAGTTTGAATCGGGGTCGACAGTACCTGTACGGTTGATAGCCACCATATCGGCGCGGCGTGAGTCTACATCCTTACCTCGCTCGAGAACGATAGGCTTGATGCCGAGCTCTATAAGTTCGAGAGCCGCAAAGAGGCCGGCTGGGCCTGCACCAATTATTATACATGCAGGTTTGTCGCTGACATCAGGGTAATTTATGGTGACAGGTTCGAGCAGAGATTTGTCCACGGTGTCGATGTGCACCTCAACCGTAAGATTTATCATCACACGGCGCTGTCGGGCATCAATGGAGCGTTTGCGTATTACGGTCTGCACGATTCGTGCAGGATTTATGCGTAGCGAGGCCGCACATTCTTTTAAAATTTTGGCGGAATCTGCGGCGACTTCCGGACTTACTCTGATATTAACTTTTTCAACCATTGTGAGTTTTAGAATTCTGAAGTGTACGACCTATGCGTCTGTTCATGATAGTGACGGTAGTTACTGCAAGGACAAAGGCAATAAAGTCGCTTGTGCACATGGAGATCCACACACCGTCGACTCCGAGTCGGGGCGGCAATATCCACAGCAGCGGTACAAGAAATATCAACTGGCGGGTGAGGGAGAGGAATATGGAGAGTTTGGGTTTTCCGATAGACTGGAAATAATTCTGAATAACAATTTGCGCTCCCACAACGGGATAGAACATAAAGTATATGCGGAATCCGTCGCGGGCTATCTTCACCATGTGTCCGTCTGTGGTAAACATGCCGCTGATAGTGTCGGGAATAGTCTCGGTGAGTATAAAGCCTATAGAAGCTATGGCAGTGGCAATCCATATACCGCGCATGAGAGTCTGCTTTACTCGCTCCCAGTTTGCCGCACCAAAGTTGTAGCCGAGTATAGGCTGCATACCTTGAGTGATGCCGAAGATTATCATCACGAAGAATGTGGTTGTGCGGTTGACTATACCGTAAGCCCCCACGGCGAGGTTGCCGTCGGCGCCTGCACTCTCAAGAAGGGCTTTGTTTATGAATACCACCACGAGGCATGCGCAGCAGTTCATAAGGAAAGGCGAGAGGCCGATGCTGTATATTTTGCGGATAAGTGAAGGCGAGAATTTCCAGCACTCCTTAGCGAAATGTATAAAACTATTCTTGGAGGTGAAGTGCTTGAGTACCCATATAAATGCCGTGAACTGGCCGCAGACAGTTGCAGCCGCAGCGCCGCGTATGCCCCAGCCCAATACAAAAATGAGTATCGGTGCCACTATCACGTTGACGCCTACCGAAAGCAGTGCCGATACCATGGCTTTCTTTGGATAACCTGTGGCTCGCATGAGGTTGTTGAGCCCGAGGAACACATAAGTAATAGGTGTCCCGAGCAGGATTATCGTCATGAATTCATGGGCGTAGGGCAGTGTCTCGGGGGTCGCTCCGAATAGTATGAGGATATCATCGAGGAATACCAGCCCGATAGTCATGATTGCTACAGCATGGACGAGGCAGAGCAGTGTAACGTTGCCCACAACTCTCGATGCCTTCAGCGTATCACGCTGGCCTAAGAGGATTGAGGTGATAGCCGCACCACCCGCCGCGACGAGCACACAGAAAGCTACGACAAGGTTCATCAGCGGGAAAGTAATGGCGAGGCCTGTAATAGCCATTGCACCTACTCCGCGACCGATGAAAATACTGTCGACTATATTGTATAGCGATGTTGCGAGGCTCGCTATAATTGCCGGAAGCGAATATTGGAGCAGGAGACTGCCGATACTCGCCGTTCCGAGCGATGTGGGCGAGGATTTTGCCGATGTAGCTTTGATATCTGGTGCCAAGGTGATGAATTATTAGAGATTGGAAGTTCTTAATATGACTGATTTAATAACAATTATTAATGCAATTTAGATTAAGAACGCTTCACTTTATTTTATCACCGCCAATCCGCCGAGGGCAGTTTCCTTATACAGTGAGGGTATGTCGTGCCCTGTCTGTTTCATCACCTCTACGATTCTGTCGAAGTCAACGGAGTGTTTTCCGTCGGAGAATGCGGCATACAGATTGGCATCGAGAGCTCGGGCGGCGGCATATGCGTTTCGCTCGATGCAGGGTATCTGCACAAGGCCGCATACGGGGTCGCAGGTGAGTCCGAGGTGGTGCTCGAGTCCCATTTCGGCGGAGTATTCAATCTGTGCGGGTGTGCCGCCGAACAGTTGTGAAGCGGCGGCAGCCGCCATTGCACAGGCAACGCCGACTTCGCCCTGACAGCCGACTTCCGCGCCTGAAACAGAGGCGTTATACTTCACCACATTGCCAAAAAGTCCGGCAGTGGCAAGCGCACGGAGAATACGCTTTTCGCTGAAGCCCTTTGAGTGATGCAGATGATATAGTACGGCAGGAACTATACCGCAGCTGCCGCATGTAGGAGCGGTAACGATTTCGCCACCGGCTGCATTTTCTTCCGATACGGCCAGTGCGTAGGCGTAGACAAGGCCTCGGCTCTTCAAGGATGTGGCATACCCTTCGGCATGGACGTAGTAGCTCACTGCCTTACGACGCACACCAAGCCCTCCGGGAAGAACTCCTTCTGCCTCGATGCCTCGCTTAACTGCTCTCTGCATCACATCCCACACCTGAGCGAGATAGTCCCAGATCTCGGGACCTTCACATCGCTCTACATATTCCCAGTAGCTCGTGCCTTCTCGCTCGCAAAGAGCCTGTATATCTTTAATCTTTGTCAGCGGATAAATCGAGGGGCCGGAGGTGCGGCATTGGCCTTCTTCTACAATGTCGCCGCCGCCTACCGAATATACGGTCCATGTATCCAATTCCTTTCCTTCTGAATCGAAAGCTTTGAATGTCATGCCGTTGGTGTGAAACGGCAGAACTGTATCGGGTTTCCATACAATTTCTGTAGTGCACTGAGGCGTAAGCACCTCGAGAATGGCCTGGTCGGTAAGGTGACCGCGTCCGGTAGCGGCAAGGGCGCCGTATAGCGTCACTTCGATGCGTGACGCACCCTTGGCTCTGTTACCGAAGATTTCGGCAGCCTTGCGCGGTCCCATGGTATGCGAACTTGACGGGCCGTTACCTATTTTATATAGTTGACGAATTGATTCCATAGTGTTGTTATGTATCGTTGGAAGTTGCTCTACGATTCTCCTGCGAGTGTGCGCAACTTATATATTTCTTCCGGCCATAGAGAAGGGTCGGGTGTTTCGAGAATCATCGGAATGCCGTCGAATCGCGGATCCTTCATAAGCCGTTTGAAAAAATCAAAACCTATAGTTCCTGCGCCGATAGAAGCGTGGCGGTCGATGCGCGAACCTGTCGGACGCACTGCGTCGTTGAGATGCATGCCTTTGAGATATGCAAAACCTACAATGCGGTCAAACGCATCCCATACTTCATCGTATGACTCACTCGTCGACCATTCATAGCCTGCAGCAGAGGCATGGCAGGTGTCTATACATACACCCACGCGTGTCTTGTCCTCGACACATTCAATAATTCTTGCGAGTTGCTCGAAAGAATATCCGATATTCGAACCCTGTCCGGCCGTATTCTCTATTACAGCCGTCACTCCTTCGGTACGCTCAAGAGCATAGTTTATAGATGCGCCTACGAGTTCGAGGCTCGCTTCCTCATCCATCTTCTTGAGGTGTGCGCCGGGGTGAAAGTTGAGCAGTGTTACGCCGAGCTGATTGCACCGCTTCATTTCATCAACAAACGTGCGCCGGGAAAGTGCGAGTTTGCGTGCTTCGGGCGAACAGAGATTCACCGTAAAAGCAGAGTGCGGCAGCATTTGGTCCGAAGTAAATCCGTATTCGGCACAGAGTCGGCGGAAACGTTCTACATCCGCCTCATCGTAGGCGGGATAGTTCCAACGCTGAGGGTCGATGAGATTGAATGCGAAGGCATTGGCACCCAAGCGATGCGCTTCTTCGGGGGCATCGCTTACAAGAGGGAGAGAGGCTACGTGAGCACCAATATATTTCATTTTAATTAAGAAAGTCTTAAGTAAGTCTTGTAAATCTAATTTACTACAAAAGTACTAAAAAAAAGGTGATAAGCAAAATTTACATAAAAACACCCGCCTAATAAAAAATGCGGATACTCCGGGTTCGAAGCATCCGCATTTTTTATAGTTGGATTATTCAATCAATATTGCATACGCTTGCGTACGTCGTTGAGCATCTTTTCGTCGTTGAGGTTGTAGTAAACGCTCTCAAGGAGACGGAGGATGTCGGTATTGTCTGCGTCGAGTTTGTAAGCGCCTTCGAGCACTGTAGCTGCCTCGTTGAGGAGGGGAGCTACCTTTTCAGAGTAGTACTTGTCGTACTCAGACTGAAGGGTGGGAGCAGAGTCGAGGAGGTTGAATGCCTCGCTGCAGATCATACGGCCATAGTAGAAGTTTGCCTGAGCGTTTTCAGCATCAAGACGAACTGCATTTTCGTAAGAATCTTTAGCTGCAGAGTTGTTGTTGACGTTCTCGTAGAGCACGCCCTGTACAATGTAGTATTTAGCATTGTTGGGCTCCTGTGCGAGAGCTGCGTTGATGATATCAAAAGCCTTGTCGTAGTCCTTGGCCTGGAGATAGTAGTTTACGATTTCTGCCATATAAGCTGAATCTTCGCTACCGTAGAGGGGAACAGCGGCCTGAGCTATTGCGAGAACTTCTTCGTTGTTGCCGAGATTCTTGGCAACAGCAAGAGCGTTGTCGTAGATCTGCTTCTTGTCGTAGCCGAGTTTGATACCCTTGCGGAATGCGTCGAGAGCTGCCTGGTGGTTTTCAAGCTGCCATGCAGCGAGACCCTGGTTGTAAGCGATGTTTGCGAGAAGGCTGTCGGCGGGCATCACCTTGTTGGCATTGAGGAGCTTGGCAAGTTCTGCGTTCTGAGGGGCGTCGAGGTAGATTTCCCAGAGGTCGTAAGCACCCTGATAGTCGCGTTCGTTGTAGAGTTCTACACCGAAGTTGAGGTAGTCGTTGTAGTGACCGGCGAGAGTGTTGAGCATTTCTTTCGACTTCTTGGGTTTGATTTTACCCTTTGCATCGGGAATTGAGTCGAGGGGGAATGCTTTGCCGAAGTATGTATAACCGTCAAGAAGGAGGTGACCCATAGTGGTCTTGCCGTTCTCGGGGAGCTTGTTGAACTGGAGAAGGCCGAGCATATGGTCGTATTCCTTGAATGCAGAAGCACCGGGAATATACCAGGTATTTACATCGCCGGAAGTTTCAGGGTTGGTGAAAGCCGGAGTGATGATTTCTACTACTTTAGAGGTCTTTTCACCGTTCTTCATGGCACGTTCTGCTTCCTTTACTACCGAAAGCTGAGCGTTGGCGCCGAGGAAAGTGGCTACGGCGAGAGCCAGTAGACAGATTTTCTTCATCGTGAATTATGTTATAAGTTGATTTAGGTTGATTATTCTATTGATTATTCGTCGCTCTCGGCAGTCTCTTCAGCTTCGTCGATTTCGATTTCGTCTATTTCAACTTCTGCTTCGTCGGCTGCGCTGAGGTCGGGAAGTTCCTCTGCATCGGGAGCTATCTGGATTGTTTCTTCTTCGGGGTCGGCATCGACGCAGCATACAGATGCAATATTGTCGTTTCGCTTCTCGAGGTTGATGATGCGTACACCCTGTGTGAGACGACCCATGATACGGATATCGGCTACATGTACGCGAAGAACAATGCCCGAACGGTTGATGATTACGAGGTCGTTGTCATCGTTTACCGACTTGAAGGCTACGAGTGAACCGGTCTTGTCGGTGATGTTCATTGTCTTCACACCACGGGCGCCGCGACGTGTCAGGCGGTAGCCGTCGAGGAGCGAACGCTTGCCGAAGCCCTTCTGCGAAAGAACGAGTACAGAGTTCTCGGTATCTTCGGGCATCACAACGAGTCCGACTACGGCATCGTCGCCGGTTTCATCGAGCTTCATACCGCGTACGCCGGAGCTTACGCGACCCATAGCGCGGAGATCGCTCTCGTGGAAGCGGATTGCACGGCCATGACGGTTAGCCATGAGTATCTCGCTGTTGCCGTCGGTGAGTTCTACGCCGACAAGTGTATCGCCTTCGCGGATAAGGATTGCTTTCTTACCCTTGGCCATAACGCGTGCATATTCGCTGAGCACGGTCTTCTTGATAAGACCGTTGGCGGTGGCGAATACGAGATAGTGGCTCGAGGTATATTCGGGATCGTCCAGACTCTTGCAACGGATGAAGGCATTTACACGGTCGCCCGGCTCGATATTGAGGAGGTTCTGGAGAGCACGACCCTTGTTCTGCTTGGTACCTTCGGGGAGCTCGTACACCTTTAATTTATATACAAGGCCGCGATCGGTGAAGAAGAGCATGGTGTTGTGCATCGAAGCGGTGTAGATGTGCTCGATGAAGTCCTTGTCGCGTGTCACGGAGCCGCGGGCACCCATGCCGCCACGGTTCTGAGCACGGAATTCGGCAAGAGGAGTAGCCTTGATGTAGCCGAGGTGAGAAATGGTGATAATCATTTCTTCGTCGGCAACGAAGTCTTCTTCGTTGAATTCGCCTGCGGTGTATTTGATTTTGGTACGGCGGGCATCGCCGAATTTTTCCTTCACTTCGCGGAGCTCTTCCTCGATTAGGTTGCGGAGCACGTTCTCGTCGCGGAGGATGAGTTCGAGTTCGGCAATACGCTTGTGGATTTCGTCGATGTCGTGGCGGAGCTCGTCAACGGCGAGGTTGGTGAGCGCACGCAGACGCATATCTACGATTGCCTGTGTCTGTGCTTCAGAGAGACCGAAGCGCTCGGCAAGACGTGTGCGGGCTTCTTCGGTAGTCTTCGAACCGCGGATGATAGCGATAACTTCGTCGATGTTCTGAACCGCAATCATGAGGCCCTCGAGGATGTGGGCTTTCTCACGAGCCTTACGGAGCTCGAACTGTGTACGGCGTGTCACCACTTCGCGACGGTGTTCGTTGAAGGCCTGAAGAATTTCTTTCAGGTTGAGAGTGCGGGGACGACCGTTGACAAGCGCAACGTTGTTCACCGCAAACGACGATTGCATTGCGGTAAGTTTGTAGAGCTTGTTGAGCACCACATTGGCGTTGGCATCACTCTTGAGGGTGACAACGATACGCATACCGTCGCGGTCAGATTCGTCGTTTACGTTCGCGATACCGTCGATTTTCTTATTGATAACGAGGTCGGCGATGCTCTTGATGAGTTCCGCACGGTTTACACCGTAAGGAATTTCGGTAACAACGATGAGTTCGTGGTCGTGCTTCTGCTCGATTTCGGCCTTTGCTCGGATTACCACGCGGCCGCGGCCTGTCTCATAGGCTTCGCGCACACCTTCGTAGCCGTAGATGATACCGCCGGTGGGGAAGTCGGGAGCAAGAATAATCTTTGAGAGTTCGGCGATAGTGAGGTCGGGGTTCTCGAGCAGGGCGATACATGCGTCGATACTTTCGCCGAGGTTGTGAGGAGGCATGTTGGTAGCCATACCTACCGCGATACCCGACGCACCGTTTACGAGGAGGTTGGGGAAGCGGGTGGGCAGAACTACAGGCTCCTTGCGGGAGTTGTCGTAGTTGGGCTGGAAGTCTACAGTCTCGGCATCGATATCGCGGAGCATCTCTTCACCGAGAGGATCGAGACGTACCTCGGTATAACGCATAGCTGCGGGAGAGTCACCGTCGATAGAACCGAAGTTGCCGTGTCCGTCGATAAGAGTATGGCGGAGCGACCACGACTGTGCCATACGGCATACGGTGCCGTAGATCGAGGAGTCGCCGTGCGGGTGGTACTTACCCATAACTTCTCCGACGCAGTTTGCCGACTTCTTGTGAGGTTTATTACTTGTATTACCCATTTCGTTCATGCCGAAAAGCACACGACGGTGAACGGGTTTCATGCCATCTCGTACGTCTGGCAGGGCGCGCGACACAATCACCGACATTGAGTAGTCGATGTATGCCGTCTTCATTTCATTTTCAATGTTGATCTTAAATATGCGATCTTCTTCAAACATACTGATATATATGTTAGTCAAGCGGATATCTCCCTCCAATGTTATCTTCGATACTATCGCAGGGAGCTTAACGCTAAATTTCATACAAAGGTACAAAAAAAAATTCAAATGGAGCACTTCCGTGAACAATCGAAGTGATTTTTTTATTTTAATAATAAACACCGGCTGTCATACACAATATTTGGCACGGTTATTGCATTATTTATCACAGACGGAATTTTCTAATTTCGCATTTGCTTAATAGAATATGGAGAACAACCAGAAATATACCCCGGAAGTGCAGGCGATGATTGACCGCCTCCGCACTCAGTGTACAAATCACAACAATCAGTTCATTATGCCTGCGCACCTGCTGCTGGAGCTTTCGCTGCCCGGCACCCGTTCTGCAGAGATAATGGAACGCATAGTAGGCGCTGACAAGTTGTCGGACCTTCGTTCTGACCTCGACCTCGCTCTCTACGAGGCCGGTGTGGCAGAAGATAAGTCGGCCGACTACTACAACCGCATACTTACACTCGTAATCAAACTCGCTATCATCGAGGCTCGCTATCTAAAGGCTCCTACAGTAGACGTTGAGCACCTCCTTCTGTCTTTATTCCATAATAAAGAACTGAAGGCAATGGCAGTGGCCTCTCCTTATTTTAATGCGGGAATCGACTATGATTCTATCCTCCGCCAGGTTAAAGCCGACCTTCATCCCGAAGGCGACGCCATAGTGGCAGATGCTCCTGCGGCTTCGGCAGAACCCGTCGGCGAAGCTCCGGCAGGAGAGGGTAGTGATGAATCGAAGTCTGCCGACCGCAAATACGCACGCCCCGGAACCAAACGTGGCGCGGACACTCCCATGCTTGATAAATTCGGCAACGATATGACCAAGGCTGCGCTCGAAGGCCGTCTTGACCCCGTTGTGGGTCGTGAGACCGAAATCGAACGCCTTGCCCAGATTCTCAGCCGACGCAAGAAAAACAACCCCGTACTCATCGGCGAACCCGGTGTGGGTAAATCGGCTGTAGTCGAAGGTCTTGCCCTCCGCATAGTTCAACGCAAGGTATCCCGTACACTCTTCGATAAGCGCGTAGTATCTCTCGACATGGCGTCGATAGTTGCCGGCACAAAATATCGAGGCGAGTTCGAAGAACGTATCAAGGCTATTCTCAACGAACTCACCAAGAATCCCGATGTAATCCTCTTTATCGACGAGATTCACACTATAGTCGGAGCAGGCAACGCTCAGGGCTCAATGGATGCCGCCAACCTTCTCAAACCGGCTCTCGCACGCGGCGAAATCCAGTGCATCGGAGCTACGACCCTCGACGAATACCGTGTTAATATCGAAAAGGACGGCGCTCTCGAAAGACGATTCCAGAAGGTAATGGTCGAGCCGACCACCGCAGAGGAAACTCTTACTATCCTGAACAATATCAAGCCCCGCTACGAGGCTCACCACGGCGTGACTTACACCGACGATGCTCTCGAAGCGTGCGTGAAACTCACCGACCGATACATCACCGACCGAAACTTCCCCGACAAGGCTATCGACGCTCTGGATGAAGCCGGCTCGCGTGTACGCATCACCAACATAACCGTACCCGCCGAAATCGACGAGCTCGAAAAACAGCTTGCCGAGACCACCGCTGCCAAGAGTGCTGCTGCACAGCGTCACGATTTCGCCGAGGCTACACGCCTTCGCGACCTCGCTTCTTCTCTCGGCGAGCAGCTCGAAACCGCCCGCAAGAAGTGGGAGAAGGAAATGGAGGCCAATCGCGTGACAGTCGATGCCGACAAGGTTGCCGAAGTCGTTGCAATGATGACGGGGGTGCCCGTCCAGCGCATCGCTCAGGCCGAAGGCATCCGCCTGCTCGAAATGGGTCCCACTCTCCAGAGTGCAGTCATCGGTCAGGACCAGGCTATCGCCAAGATTGTCAAGGCTATCCAGCGCAACCGTCTCGGTCTCAAAGACCCTGCCAAACCTATCGGCACCTTTATGTTCCTTGGCCCGACAGGTGTAGGTAAGACTCACCTTGCCAAGAAACTCGCCGAATATCTCTTCGACTCTGCCGACACCCTCATCCGCATCGACATGAGCGAATATATGGAGAAATTCAGCGTCAGCCGACTTGTTGGAGCGCCTCCGGGATACGTAGGCTACGAGGAGGGCGGTCAGCTCACCGAGAAAGTGCGCCGTCACCCCTACTCGGTAGTTCTGCTCGACGAGATTGAAAAGGCTCACCCCGATGTATTCAACCTCCTGCTGCAGGTGATGGACGAAGGACGACTCACCGACAGCCTCGGTCGACGTATCGACTTCAAGAATACTATCATAATAATGACGTCGAATATCGGTACCCGTCAGCTCAAGGACTTCGGTTCGGGTGTAGGTTTTGCCACAAAAGAAGTCGACCGCGAATACTCCCACAGTGTACTCTCTAAGGCTCTCAACAAGGCTTTCTCGCCCGAGTTCCTCAATCGTATCGACGATGTGATTATATTCGACACTCTCGACCGCGACGCAATCTTCAAGATTATCGACATCGAGCTCGCCGGCTTCTACCGTCGCCTCGGTAGCTTGGGTTACACCGTGACTATCAGCGACGAAGCCAAGAACTTCATTGCCTCGAAAGGCTGCGACGTTCAGTTCGGTGCCCGTCCCCTCAAGCGTGCGATACAAAAATATCTCGAAGATGAACTCGCCGAGGTACTCCTCGCTCAGCAGCCCGCTCCGGGCGACGAGATAATCGTTGACTACGATTCCGAGGCCTCAAAGATTGTCACTCACGTAATCAAGGCTAACGAGCAGCCCAAATTATGACCGATAAAACTTACAACGGCATCCTTGCCTTCCTGCGCGATCTTATCAAAGATACGCCGTGGGAAGGCAATGTCTTTGCGGTTGGCGGGTGCTGTCGCGACACTGTAATGGGTACACTCGTCAAGGACGTGGACCTTGCCGTATCGCTTCCCGACGGAGGCGTGGAGTTTGCCTGCTGGCTGCACAAAAAAGGTCTGACCATAGGCGAGCCGGTACTCTTCACAAAATACGGTACGGGACGATTGACCCTCAAGGCCTTCCCTGACGATGAGATAGAACTCGTGCAGACTCGCCGTGAGAAATACGACGACCGCACGAAGCGCGACCCCTCGGTGGCCTTCGGTTCGATAGAGGAAGATTGCTTCAGGCGCGACCTTACTATCAATACTCTCTATTACGATATCTCGACCGGCAAGTTGCTCGACATCACCGGTAAAGCACTCCACGACATTCAGCATCATATAATCCGTACTCCATCCGACCCCGACACCACCTTCGACGACGACCCTGTTCGCATACTGCGCGCCATACGCTTCGCAGCCCGCTACGGCTGGGAGATAGCTCCCGAGGCATTCGAAGCCATGAAGCGCTATGTAGAGCGACTTTCGATAATATCTCCCGAAAGAATGTGGGGTGAGTTCGAGAAAATCCTTCTCTGTCCGCATCCCGGGCAGGCGCTTGCGATGCTTAAAGAAGTGGGTGCCATGCCGTATATAATTCCCGAACTGTGCAAGACCTACAACCTCGCCCAGTCGGACTATCACTTCGGCACAGTGTGGGAACATACGCTCAAGACTGTCGACCTTGTGCCGGCAGATACCTTGCTCCGTACCGCAGCCCTTCTCCATGATATAGGCAAGATAGTCTCGGCGACAAAAGGAGCCGACGGAAAACCGCGATTTCCGCGCCACGACCGCCGCGCCCGCAGCATTGTAGGGCTTATCCTCAACCGCCTGCGTTGCCGTTCAAGTTTTATCGACAAGGTAATTTTCCTCGTTGTCAATCACGAAGCGGCGAAAGGGTGGGGTGCTCACGCTCAGGATATGACTGATGCGCAGTTGCGGCGCCTCGAATTCACATGCCGCACCTACGGCCGTTTCGACCGCCTGCTCACGCTGATAGATGCCGATAACAGAGCCTATGCTCCCGCTCACTGCATGCCCGGCCAGGTAAAGGCTATAAGGCAACGAGCTGCCGAACTGAAAGCTGACCATACCGACGGTTTCTCAGTGAGGTTGCCAATCAAGCCGTCAAGGATAGCACGCATAGCAGGAATGCGACCCGGTCCTCAATTTGATGAACTGATGCGCCGCCTTTTCGACCATATCTTCAAAAAGCCGCATACCTCTCGCGATCAGGTGATTCACCTGATTAAGAAATGGAAGAAACAATAAATAAAGAGCTGAATAAACACAGACGCTCTTCGAGTCGATTGAAATCACTCGGGGAGCGTCTGATTTTTTTACACGACTATTGAAAAATTCAAAATTATTAACTAACTTTGCGACGCCATTATAATACGCTAATCATTAAACTAACCATATCATTTCTTATGAAAAACGTTTCAAAGAGTCTTGCGTCGATGATTGCAACCGTTACTGCGGCATCATTGACTCTGTCTTCGTGCGTTGACCACGACTATGATCTTACCGAAGACATAGACATGACAATCCAGATTGGCAGTAACTTCATAACGCTTCCGAGCAGCAGTGTAGATGCTATCACACTCGATCAGATTCTCGATCTGAGCTCTTCAAGTTCTATCAAGACAGTTGAGACCGACGGCGAATACGGCCTCAAGACAGGCGATTACGTGCTCGTACAGCCCGGCCAGCGCACCGACTCAGACGTGAAGGTGCCCGAAGTCACAATCAGGGATTTGTCAGGCTCTCAGAGCGAGACCAAACTTCCCGAATTCGTCAGCGCCGGATCTGATGAGATAGTAGTACATGCAAGCCTTCTCTCCAACAACCTGCGCATCTCTGACGACAATGTAACCAAAGAACTCGTTTCGCTGGAGCAGGCCGACCTCGATGTGCTTCTCTCCCTCAACCTCAGCTTTATATCTTCCGATTTTGCCGGAACAGCCTATATCAAGAAAGGTTTCCGAGCTGAATTCGACCCCTCGTGGACAGTTACACCCGATGCTACTTCCGCCAACTACATCAAGTCTGTATCTGACAACGTGATAGAGTTCATCGCCGATGCTCCTGTCTCCTCTAAAGTGCCATTAAAAATCAATATAAAACTCGTTAAGGTAGACTTTACCAAGCTCCCCGCAACTCAAGGCATCTATGAGCCCGGTAAGTTCCTCCTCGACTGCAATGTGCTCTCCGTTGGCGACGTGGCTATTAAAGCCGCAAACCTTCCCCTCGGTTCTACTGCAAATCTTAATCTTCACATCGCCACCGAGATTGAACATGCCAAGATTCTTGCTGTGACCGGTGTTGTAGAGCCCAATATCACTATTGCGACCTCATCGTTCACAATCAACGATATCCCCGACTTCCTCAAAGGCGACGAGAACCATCTCGACATTGCCAATCCCATGATTTACTTCACCGTATCAAACAGCTCACCTCTTAGCCTTGATGTCAACGGCGCTCTTACCTCGTATAGCGAAGGTGCTGCTGTAGGCGAAGCAAAAATCGGTGAAAAGTACGGAACCAAGGCAATCGTTATTCCCGCAGCATCGTCGAAGACGTTTGTTATATCACGCGAAGCCGTTGCAGGTAATTTCGATAACATCGTAGTTCCGACACTCGGCACTCTTCTCAATACCATTCCCGACCAAATCTCTTTCCACAATGTAACATGTGAGGCACTCCCCGAAGCAGCATCGTTTACCCTCGGCCACACCTATTCATATGCCGCCGATTACGAAGCCGTGATACCCTTTGCTTTCGGCAGCGACATGTTCCTTCACTACACTCACGAAGACACCGACTGGGACGAAGACCTCGACAAATACAACTTCAACGAAGTTAATATCAAGGCTATAGCAATCAATACTATACCGATGACCCTTACTCCCGAAGCAGTGGCACTCGACAAGAACGGCAACGAAATTTCCGACATCACCGCTACTGTAGTTCACAATGTGGCTGCAGGTTCTGTAAGTTCGCCCTCTCGCAGCGAGATAGAGATTATCCTCAAATCCGAAGCCAAGAATATGGGCAATCTCGACGGCATCCGCCTTATCTTCGACGGCACCACTGCCGCGCAGTACGTAGGTGAAAATCTCAATAAAGGCCAGTCGCTCAGATTTGAAGATATCAAGGTAACAATCGTCGGTGGTATCACCATCGATCTTAATGACTAAAAGAACCGCAAAACTAAGATAATATGAAATCTACTAAGAAAATAATACTCGGCTTTGCGGCTGCTTGCGCCTTTGCCACCGCTTCTGCACAGGATGCTCCCCGCAGTGCCTACTTCCTCGAAGGCTACACCATGCGCCACGAGCTCAACCCCGCATTTACACCCGAACGCAACTACGTCTCGATACCCGCACTCGCAAATATCGACGTTGCCCTCTTCTCGAATGTCGGCGTAAATACCTTCCTCTACAAGACTCAGCCCGGTAGCCCCTACAAGCTCACCACATTCATGAGCCCCGAAGTGTCGGCCTCGGAATTCCTCGGCAAACTGAAGAATGTCAACAACATCAACATGGATTACGACATGACAATCCTGTCGACCGGCTTCAGAGCATTCAAGGGCTATAACACAATCACAATCGGTGTCCACAGCGATATGGGCCTCGCGCTCCCCAAAGATTTCTTCCGCTTCATGAAACTTGGTCAGACCGACGGCGACACCCAATACCACTTCGACAACCTCCGTGCCAAGGCAAGTGCCCGCGCAGAGATAGCGCTCGGTCACAGCCACAAGGTAAACGACAAACTCAACGTAGGCGCCAAGCTCAAATTCCTCGTGGGCCTCGCAAACGTCAATGCTCATATCACCGACATGGATGTGCGCCTCAACGACGAGATGTGGAGCGTGACTGCCGACGGTAAGGTAGAAATGGCAGCCGGTTCTGGACTCTACGTACCCACCAAGGCCGAAAGCGGTTCAGACTATAAAGTCCCCGCAGATGCCGACCTTATCGAATGGGGCGATATCGAATACAACAACTTCGGTATAGCAGGCTACGGCCTCGGTATCGACCTCGGTGCCACCTATCAGCTCCTCCCCGACCTTCAGCTCTCCGCCGCAATCAACGATTTCGGCTTCATGAACTGGAAACATGCCTACAAAGGTGTGACAGGCGACTCGAGCTGGGAGTTCACCGGCTTCAACAACATCGCCGTAGACAAGGACCAGGACGGATATGAAGACAACAAGCTCAGCGAGCAGTTAGACCGCACCTGGGACGGCCTTCAGGACGTAATCAACATGCACCGCGAAGAAGTGCACGGCAACTATGCACAGATGCTCAACGCCACAATCCGCGTCGGTGCCGAATACAACATGCCCTTCTACCGCAAGCTCACCGGCGGCTTCCTCTTCAGCTCGCACATTGCAGGCTGCAGCTCATGGACCGAAGGCCGCTTCTATGCCAACGTCAAGCCCACAAGCTGGTTCAACGCCTCAATCAACTATGGTGCATCTACTTACGGCTCATCATTCGGCTGGATGATCAACTTCTGTCCCTGCGGTTTCAACTTCTTCATAGGCTCCGACCATCAGTTCTTCAAGGTTACACCTCAGTTCGTTCCCGTAGGTCATGCGTGCGCAAGCATCAACCTCGGTATGAGCATAACCTTCGGTTCCCGCAAGTAAAATTTCCGAAATAAAGAAAAATTTCTTAACTTTGCCCAGTTTTTATAAAAACACGCAAAACTATGAAATTACTTGAAGGAAAGACCGCCCTCATCACCGGCGCGGCTCGCGGCATTGGCAAGGCCCTTGCTATACGCTTCGCCCAGGAAGGCGCTAATATTGCATTCACCGATCTCGTAATCGACGAAAACGGCAAAGCTACCGAAGCAGAAATCGCTGCTCTTGGTGTCAAAGCCAAAGGATACGCTTCAAATGCAGCCGACTTCGCACAGACCGAAGCCGTAGTAGCAGAAGTTGTAAAAGACTTCGGAAGTATCGACATCCTCGTAAACAACGCCGGTATCACCAAAGACGGCCTCATGATGCGAATGACCGAAGCTCAGTGGGATGCTGTTATCGCAGTAAACCTTAAGAGCGCATTCAACTTCATCCACGCTGTCCTCCCCATTATGATGCGTCAGCGTTCAGGCTCTATCATCAACATGGCATCTGTAGTAGGTGTACACGGCAACGCCGGACAGTCTAACTACGCAGCTTCCAAGGCAGGCCTTATCGCCCTCGCCAAGAGTATCGCTCAGGAAGTTGGTTCACGCGGTATCCGTGCCAACGCTATCGCTCCCGGCTTCATCGAGACTGCAATGACAGCACAGCTTCCTGACGCTGTTCGCGAAGAATGGAAGAAGAAAATTCCCCTTCGTCGCGGCGGTCAGGTCGAGGATATCGCCAATGTGGCTACTTTCCTCGCTTACGATCTCTCGAGCTATGTAACCGGTCAGGTTATACAGGTCGACGGTGGTATGAATATGTAATATCTATTCACCTTAAATACGGCGCGCCGACGGACTCATCCGCCGGCGCGCTCCATTTTTACGGGTGCTACTTTTCTCAATATGCCAGTTTCCTCTTCGCTGCGAGGTTGGATGCCGCCATATTATTAAACAGTACAAAAAAGTACATAAAAATACTTGACCAACCCCAAATAATTTATAACTTTGCAATCAACACTATAACTTAATAGACCTTCCCTAAAATGGCAAATAAGACCAAATCATTTTCACTTGTTCAAGCGACCGACGCATTAGAGCAACTCGGGCAACGTGGCACATCTGCACATGAATTTATCTTTGAGTTACTCCGCATTTTCGCCGGATATGGAGATGGTCAAATACGTCGTGTTAAGGAAGGGTCGGGTAATCTTGCAAAAGATAAAGAAACCGTTCTTATCAAGAATCTTGTCGCATATCGTCCCGCCCCCGTTAATACCATCAACGGGGACTGCTCAAAGTTATATGACATTGTCAATGCCATGCGAGACGATGCCAAGATTACTAAACAATCACCACGTCTTTACATTACAAGTAATGGTGTGCATGTTGTAGTTTACGACCCGAAAGATAATGATTGGGATGAGAATAGTATCGAATTGCTTTGGAAAGACTTTGAATTTTTCACGCCTCTTGCAGGTATCGAAAAGATTCAGTTCTCCGAGGAAGCTGAGGCCGACGTTAAGTCTGCCGAGCTCATGGCGAAACTCTATGACGATATTCGCCGCTACAATGATATTCGAGACCCACAGACGGTACATGCGCTAAATGTGTTTATGTCACGTCTGCTTTTCTGTTTCTTTGCCGAAGATACAGGATTGTTTCCCGAAGAAAATCTTTTTACCAATACACTTAGAACCCATACAAAAGAGGACGGCTCTGATCTCGGCGAGTTTATCGACCGAGCATTCTTTGCTATGTCAACCAACGTCAAGGACGCACTGGATACTTTACCTGACCTATACAAGGTTTTTCCTTATGTAAATGGAGGCCTATTCAAAGAGCGTTTTCCCATTCCTGTTCTCTCTCGCCGAGCCCGCACGTTGATTATAAATTGTGGCGAATATAACTGGAGAGAGATTAACCCTGACATCTTCGGCTCGATGATTCAGGCGGTTATCACGCCCGAACAGCGTGCCGGACTTGGTATGCACTACACATCGGTGCCGAACATCGAAAAGGTTATTTGCCCGCTTTTCTTCGATGAGCTCGAAGAAGAATTTGAGGCTGCTCGTAGTGAAGCTCGCGAAAAAATCGCAAATAATATCCATTCAGAGCGAGCCACACAGCGACTCCGCAATTTGCTTGGCCGTATGTCGCGTATCAAGTTCTTCGATCCCGCTTGCGGTAGCGGTAATTTCTTGATTATTTCATACAAACGGCTTCGCGAGCTCGAAATTCGTATCTGGAAAGAACTGCGAGAACTTTCAAAAACTGCTTTTCTTCCTGTACCAAGCATATCTCTAACACAGTTCTACGGGATAGAACTCGATGGATACGCCTGTGATACAGCCACTCTCTCGCTTTGGCTTGCCGAACATCAGATGAACGTTAAGTTTAAGGAAGAACTCTACGTCCTTCCCGAAACATTGCCCCTGAAACCATCCGGCCATATCGTCTGCGGCAACGCCTGTCGCATCGACTGGAATACAGTTTGTCCCCACACGTCCGAAGATGAAGTCTACATCATGGGAAATCCGCCCTATCTCGGCAGTTCACTCCAAAGCCTTGAACAGAAAGAAGATATGCGAATTGCTGTTGGCGAGTTCTGCAAAGGTTATAAAAAGCTGGATTATATTGCTACTTGGTTCTTCAAAGCATCAATATTCTGCAGGGACTCCAAATCATCTTTTGCTTTTGTAACTACAAATTCAATTACACAGGGCGAACAGGTACCGATATTGTGGCCTGTATTATTTTCTACTGGCATTTTAATAAAATTCGCTTATCCATCTTTTAAATGGAGTAATAACGCTAAGCATAACGCAGGGGTAACCGTGTCTGTTATTGGTTTATCTGTAAATCCCCATACGAGATTCCTATACAAAAATGGAATGAAACAGGTGGTTAATATGATTAATCCATATTTGGTAGCATCTGACTCCAAAATAGTAGAGCCATCTAAATTGCCCATTTGTAAAGTGCCACTTATGACAAAAGGTAGTATTCCTGTTGATGGTGGAAGTCTCGTTTTAGATAAATATGAGGCGGAAAATATTCTCCAAGAGTATCCTTACGCCGATATGTTCATTAAAAAATATATAGGATCTGATGAATTACTGAACTCTGATTTTAGGTATTGCATATGGGTTGAGGATGAATTTGCTTCTGCTGCATATGAAATTCCACCATTCTTCATAAGGTTTGAAAATTGCAGGCAGATGAGACTTAATAGTACAAAACAAGCCACTATTCAAGATGCTCAATATCCTTACCGATTTTCTGAACGTAGATTTTTAGACACAGAATGTATTATTGTTCCGTCTCACTCATCAGAAAACAGAGCATATGTGCCAATTGGATATTCTTCAGAAGAATCTGTGATTTCAAATGCTGCTTTTGCGGTTTATGACGCGGAAAAATGGCTTTTCACCATACTGATGTCTAAAATGCACAACATTTGGATTAGAGCAGTTGCGGGAGCTTTAGAAACTCGAATTAGGTATTCTAATACGCTTTGCTACAATACCTTCCCATTCCCGAAACTAACAATAGCCCAGAAAGAGGAACTGGAGCGATTGGCGCAGAACATTCTCAACATCCGCGATGAGAATTTTGATATGACGCTCGGCGAAATGTATAATCCGGAAACTATGCCGGAAGAACTGCGCGAGGCTCATCATCAACTCGACCTCGCAGTAGAGCGCATCTACCGTCCTGAGCCGTTCACCTCCGACGAAGAACGCCTCGAACACCTTTTCAAACTCTACGCAAAAATGACAAAGAAATAATTATGAATGAGTTACTCTATCACTATGCAACAGGAGCGAGTCTACTTGGCATGCTAAAAGACTATACCAAAGATACTCCAAATATAAAATTATGGGCATCTCATTATATGTACATGAACGATCCTTATGAATATGAAATAGGAGAACAACTATGTACTGAAATAATAGATCGAATTGAATCAGACTTAAAGATACCCGACGAATATCGGACAAAATCATTTGTGAATACACCCCAATATATTAATGCCGTAAAATCTTATCGTAGAACTATCGATGGACAATCAATTTGCCCCTATCTAATATCTATGTCAAAGACGTTTGATTCACTTCATATGTGGAATATGTATGCGTCAAATGGCAATGGTTTAGCATTAGGGTTCAATCGATTAAAATTATTAGGAGTTCAAATACTTCCAATGGACTGCCATTATTTTGATAACAATAGTCAATACAATAAAGAGATAATCGACAAACTTGAGCCAGATATTAAAGAGTTGTATCTCGAACTTGATCAAGAACATCCCTTAGACAATATTCAAGAATCTCTGAAAAACGGAGACCATAGTCTTTTTTACGATCGTCTCCATACTATATATACTTTAATATGTGTTTTTATTGGGATTCGTATTAAGGATATTGCATACAAGTTAGAGAATGAAGTTCGAATAACGACTCCGCACACTCCTGAAGAACCTACAATTCTATTCAGAGAACGGAATGGTATAATTATTCCATACATTGAATATCCTATCCCTTTTGATTGTGTTGAAAATATTGTGGTAGGACCCACAGCTGATTTTGACAGAGTTAAAGAATCGATCCTTATTTTCTTAAACTCGAAAGGTATACATTGGAATGAAGATAACATTATCCAATCTAAAGTTCCCTATAGAAAATGACCAACCTCGTTGAAGTAAAATACGCCCAGACAGGCAAGTCCAGTAATACCGATGAGCTTGGTATGCGCGAAATGCAAGCGATGGTCTATGCGCAGCGTAACCGTCAACATCTGCTTGTAAAGGCTCCGCCTGCATCGGGTAAGAGTCGTGCTATGATGTTTGTGGCGCTGGATAAACTCGCTAATCAAGGCGTTCGGAAAGTTATTGTGGCAGTTCCTCAGCAGAATATCGGTCGTAGTTTTAATAATACTCCATTGGAGAAATTTGGATTCTTTGAGGACTGGAGGGTTGCTCCATATTGGAATCTTTGCCTTAACGCCGGAAGCGAAAACTCCAAGAAATCGATAGTTCGTGAGTTCTTGGACGATCCTACAGCCACAAAACTCATTTGTACCCATGCTACGCTACTTAACTCGCTAAATGGCATAGATGCGCGTAAACTCGACAATGTGTTCTTCGGCATTGATGAGTTCCATCACGGCTCAGCTGATGAGGATAACCGTCTCGGCACATTGATACGCCGACTGCTCAACGAGACATCGGCGCACATCCTCGCCATGACCGGCTCATATTTTCGTGGCGATGCAGTTCCGGTGATGCGTCCTGAAGACGAGGCAATGTTTCAGCCGACCATAAACTATAACTATTATCAACAACTCAACGGTTACAAGTGGCTGAAAAGTCTTGGCATTGGTTATAGCTTTTTCCAGGGCAACTATCTCACTGCCATTCCCAAAGTTCTCGATACCACAAAGAAAACTCTTATTCACATTCCGCGCCCTAACAGCAAAACGGGGGCTTTTATGAATAAGCACGATCAAGTGGCTGAGATTATCAAGCACATAGGAGAGATTGTTGACCGCGATTATACCCATAATCTGTATAAAGTCAAAACTTCGGACGGGAGGATTCTGACTGTCGGTGACCTCGTAGAGGATAAAAAGGAGCAGCGCGACGCATTACAAGCATACCTGCAACGAATGGACAGTCGCGATTCTCTTGATATTCTCATAGCACTTGGTACTGCAAAGGAAGGTTTCGACTGGGAATGGTGCGAGCATTGTATCACAATCGGCATTCGTGCATCACTGACTGAAGTAGTTCAGATTATCGGTCGTTGTACCCGTGACTGCGAGGGCAAGACTCATGCACAGTTTACCAATCTCATTCCTTGCCCTGATGCAGCCCAGGATGATGTTTCAATGGCAGTCAACGATTTCCTGAAAGCTATATCCGCCTCATTACTCATGGAGCAAGTTATGGCACCCAAGTGGAATTTCAAGACAAAGGTCGATGATGAAGATAAACCCGAAAAGCCGAATACACCTGGCGAAGATGATCACGTAATCGAAGTAAAGGGGTTGCCTACGCTCAATGAAAAGACGAAGGCGATTGTTGAGAATGACCTTGACACATTGGTTGCCACTACACTTTCTGATAAAAATATCCGCGAAGCAATTATCGGAGAGGGTATGGCAGAGATGATAACCGAAGTTTACATACCCAAGATTATCCGAGAAACTTATCCAGAACTGAATGAGGCGGATGTTGATGCTGTTGCAAAGCATACTATCCTGACAATAGCAACTCAAGGCGAACAAGTTACAGTCGATGATTCCGGCAACAGATTCATTAAGATTGCAAATCGATTTGTCAATCTTAATGAACTTGATATAAACCTCATCGCTGAAATTAATCCGTTCCAACGCGCTTATGAGGTTGTAAGCAAGTCACTCACTCCTGAAGTATTGCGTACAATTCAATATGTTATAGAGGAAAAACGCTCGGTTAAGCTGACCGATGAAGAAGCCATCTTGCTTTTCACAAAATATCTTCCCAAATGGAGAGAAGAGAATCCGGGCAAGGTAAAACCTGAAATTACCGATGGAGACCCATTAGCCCGAAGAATCGCTATGGCTATTGAACACCTCAGAAATCTTAAACGTCAAAGACTCGCACAGCAACAATGATTAACTGGGACAAAGAACTTGAAAAGATTTTTGAAGATCCACTTATAGCTGATGTTACCGCGCCAAGAAAGCGTACTACCTCGAGTGACCGCCTTATAGCTGGTTTTCAAGAGATATTATCATTCTACGAAGCTAATGGCCGACTTCCCGAAGACAATCCAACGGAATCTTCGCTCTATCATAATTGGCTCGGCGTACTTAAATACGAAAAGAAGATTGAGCGTTGCCGTCCGTTTGATGACCTCGGCATACTCCCTCAACCTGCAAGCACAGTAGAAGAACCACAGGCTGAATATCTTCGCGAGCTTACGGAGGAAGAACAGCTTGAAGTTATTCTCAAAGACCCGCTGCTCGAGGATATTAAGAACGGAGCAGACCTCGGACTGTTTGATATTCCGGAATATATGCACCAGCGTCTTGATGCACGCAAGGAAGCTGAGTATGTCGGAAAACGTCGTCCTTGTGAAGATTTTGACAAATACGCAGATGGTTTCAATAAAATTCAGCTGGGATTGAAATCGGGAACTCATAAATTAATCAAATTCAGCGTTAAACTTCTCAAGGTTGGAAGTTACTTTGTAGAAGACGGTATGATCGGGTATCTTGCAGCATTTGAGGACGAGGGTGTTAATCGGCATGGAAATCGTGATGGGCGTACCAGAGTTATTTATGAGAATGGCTCTGAATCTGACATCAGATATAAAACGATTACTAAAAATCTCTCAGTTACCGGCTATTCTGTGATGGACTGCGCAGACATACCGGCAGAAGATTTTGAAAAATCCTTCACCATAACAGATAAGGATGTAGAAAGCGGTACTATTTATGTATTGCGTTCAAAATCTACTCGTCCCGAAATTGCGGCAATCAAAGACCTCTATAAAATTGGATTTACCATTACCTCTGTAGATAGTCGCATTGCTAATGCTAAGAATGAGCCGACCTATCTTTGCTCAGATGTCGAAGTTGTTGCAACTTGGAAAGTCTATAATGTAAAATCTTCGACGTTTGAGGCTCTTATTCATAAACTCTTTGCATCCGTTCAATTACAGGCAACCGTGGACGGACACCGCCCGAAAGAATGGTTTATTGTACCGCTGAGAATTATTGAAGAAGCCATACAAGCTATTATTTCTGGCAAAGCTGTTGAGTATGATCCTCAGTTCCAGCAATTAGTATATCTTTAGAGTTTTCGTGTTCGTACACACCCAACGCTCTATTAGATGACATCCCTATAGTTAATTCATTTCATATTTCCCCGCACCGCGATATCTACCCGCACACTTCACGCGTCGCGAGTCGTATCTTCGCGGCATCATGTCACGTCGCTTCCTCGACATAACCGCAGAATTTGCTCGGTGGTTTGGCCGTTCCCTCCGTTGGTGGGAGCGCAACATCATTTTTACCCTCGAGCGACAGTGACGTCGTCGCGGCGGCATCAACGTGCAGGTCGTTGACTATCCCGACACCGACTCCACAGAGGTGCTCATCGGCTACATCAACTGGCTNATGACCCTCACACCCGGACTTGACCTCGTGCTCGTAGACCGCAGCATCAAAGAGGCTCACGCCTTAGAGTACAAGTTTGTCAGGAGACCGTTGGCCATAGCGTCGCAGCGAAGACCGAATGCCCTCAGAGGCACGAATTTTAACATTCTCTACGCACACGACCTCAACCGTAAGAAAGCACAGGAGTTGTTTCGGTATGCGCATCCTGTCTTTCTCGACCTGCCGTGCTATATCATCATCTATCACAGTTGTGCGGGCACTCGCAACCCCGACTTCCCGCCCTGCGTAGAGCGTGATATCTCTATCAGCGCATACCGCGCGTATCGCCGAAAGGCCATGGAAGACCTGCCTGCGAAGGCCGCTCCAAAGACCGCGTATTTCCTCATCCCCGTATCTTCACCTCAGAAGCCGCCACCAAAAGAAAGAAGACAGGGCCCTATCACGGAGACCCCTATCTTCTACACTTTAGCGGCAGCTGCCCCGCACCCGATGAGCCTCACGGCTCACACCCCGCAGCGAAGAGGAAATTGACGTATTGTTTTCAAACGCAGCCATATTACTACACGCTTTTTGAAAAATAATTGCTATCTTTGTAGCATGAAGCTCATAGAAATGAATATGGATAAAATCATCGCCCTGTGCAAGAAGTACAAGGTCGCGAAATTATGGGTATTCGGTTCCATTCTCACACCTCGTTTTAACGACGAGAGCGACGTGGATTTCTCCGTAGATTTCGATGCCGACACCATAAATCGCGAAGGTCTTGACTGGGCCGACATTTTCTTTGACTTCATGCATGAGCTCGAAACGTTGATGCAGCGAAGAATTGATTTGGTGGATGAGACTGCTATAAGAAATCCTTATTTCCGCAAAGAATTAGACAATACAAAGCAATTAATATATGGATAAATACATACAGACTGTATAAGAAATATATTAAGGTCGATTGGCAACAATGAAAAAAAATAATGGATTTGAGAATATTTTAGGGGCTATTGCCATTTTTTATATTTTTAAATATTTGATCTCAGCGTTCTATGATGCTCGAGAATATTTAATAGATAAAATTAATAGTGATGCATATAGGAGGTTCTTAAGATTGGACAAGGTTGCCGTATTACCTCTTGGTAGTTTTCTTAAAACCCTATATGTTGAGTTACTGGTCTGGATTTTGATATTTCTTGCAATGATTTTTTTAGGGATATTGACAGTATTAGTCTTGAGAACAATAGTAGGCTTGGTTGAGTTATGGTTTGAGTTGATAATATAGTCTTTGGGTTAAGAAACTATAAGTTAGCAATCTATCTATAATTACTAATGAGTTTTTGCCTGCGTTATTGCAGGATAGACTATTCTATTAAAATATTCACAAAGCCGAATCAGTCATCAAACCGATTCGGCTTTGTAATTTCATCTGCCGAGTAGCAGTCGGCGTTCTTCGCCAACCGTAATTGGAGAAGAGTGGCCGGAGAATAGGAGAGTGTCGGGCGGTAGCGTCAGAATCTTATTGATTATTGACGATTCGAGCGCTGCAGGGTTGCCACCGGGAAAGTTCGTTAGACCGGGTCCGTGTTCGTATAGAGTGTCACCCACAAAGGCGAGACTTTCTTCCGGCGAGTAATATGTTACAGACCCCGGAGTATGCCCGGGAGTGTGTATCACTTTCAGATAAAACCCGGAGTTAGCTTTAAGGCGGATAATTTCGCCGTCCTCAAGCTCCTCGTAGTGCCTTACCGTGATTGCTCCTGAATTGGCACTGAGATTGAGATACGGGTCGGTGAGATAGCGTGCATCCGACGGGTATATATAGATAGGAGCGGCGAGTCTCTCGCGAAGAATTTCAGCGGCCCCCATATGGTCGAAATGTCCGTGCGTTAGCAATATCTTCTCTATGTGCCAGCCATTGCGCACTATGGTGTCATAGATTACTCCGGGCTGAGCACCGGGGTCGATGAGGAATCCTGATTTCGATATGGGGTCGATATAGAGATAGCAATTCTCGGCAAAAACCCCGTAGACGGTTAGTTCTTTTACCATAACAAATCTCCTTTCGGCTTACAGCAACTCACATCCGTCGGGTCCGCATCTGTGCGGGCGTTCGGCTGGTTTGGTGTCATTTGAAGCATCGTTCTTTCTCAATTCGCGCTCCAATGCTGCTTTAAATCCTTCAAGCGACATCGCGCCGGGTATTGCAAACGAACCGTTGATGAGCATGTAGGGTACACCATGTATACCGCGCATACCGGCTTCGCGTTCGTCAAAGCGAACCTCATCGGCATACCGCTCGGAGTCAAGTACTTCCTTCACTTCTTTTTCGTCCATACCGGCGGCTACGGCTACAGCGGTAAGCACCTTATGGTCGGCAAGGACAAGATTCTGAGTGAAGTATGCGGCAAAGAGAGCTTCGTTCAGGCGACCGACGGTGGCGCGGTCATACTTCTTCTCGGCGAACTTCATCAGGCGATGAGCGTCGCGAGTATTGGAATATTGAGTGGTAGAGTAGCGGAAGTCGATACCGACTTCACGACCCAACTCCGAGATCTGTTCAATCTGCTTTTCGGCCTGAGGTACCGAGAGTCGGTATTTCATAGCGAAACGCTCGGGTGTCGTCGTTGTCACCTCTTTGGGAGCGCTTGGATCGAGTTCGAAAGCTCGGAAATCAATCTGTACGGAATCTCCGATACCGAGTTCTTCAATAGCTTGTTGGAGACGGGTCTCGCCTATGTAGCAATAGGGGCAGGCAAAGTCGCTCCAGATAGTAATAGTCATCATAGGTATTATTCCTTTCTTAGATAGTTTTGCAATAGTATTTTCATAACGTAGAAGAGCTGCCGATAGTTGACCTTTGATGTTTTTTTACTAATTTTGCAGTCCGAAATCAGTTTATGAAAAAAATAGGTACTGTCTTGCTGTTGCTAATAGTTGCCGTCATGGGTTGCCCTAAGGCGGAGGCTTTCTCGTTTGCGCTCGATTCGATAGCGGAAATGGGTAAGTTTCCCCGCTTTATAGTAAATACTTACCGCTGGGGCGACAAATTTTTCAACGGATACGATACCACCTACGTGCAGGGAACTTCATATAAGTTCAATGCCAAACTGACTACCGACAGCTGGATGGACGGCTACAGCTTCCGTCTCCCCAACAAGAAGCGTATATTTATGGATTCCGACCCTTCGACTTCTGCAGGTGTGTATCTTACATATCTTGCCGTGTCGGTAGGTTACGATATAAATATCAGCAAATTGCTCACGGGTGTAGACCGCTCGCGTCAACGTTTGCGCTTCGGCTTCAACTGCATGCTCTTCGGCGCTGAGGTTTACTACTCAAAGAATGATGTTGGAGCTACTATCAAGCGCTTCGGCGACTATGGCGACCCCGGACATCTCGATATTCCATTCAACGGCATCAATAACTCTACCTGGGGTCTCGACGCATACTATTTCTTCTCCCATAAGAAATATTCCGAGGCTGCCTCGTTCAATTTCAGCCGTCTCCAGAAGAAGAGCCACGGCTCATTCTACGCAGGATTTTCACTCTACACACAGCAACTCGACTTTGACTTTTCGATACTGCCCGAAGAACTGAAACTTCAGCTTCCCGCCAATTGGGAAGACTTCCATTACCGTGTAAATACCAAAAACTATGCACTTCGCGCAGGCTACGGATACAACTGGGTCTTCGCCCCGAAGTGGGTGCTCGGAGTAAGCGAATCTCCTATTATCGGAGTTCGAAAAGGTTCTGTAATCTCCTTAGAAGATAAAATCTCATTCTCGCTGTACAACCGCTTTAAGCTCTCCGTGGTGTGGAATCACGGCCGCTGGTTCTTCGGAGCGGTAGGCAAATTGGATGCGGCATTAGTGAATGATAAGGAGACAACTTTCGCCGGTGGTGTGTTGAGCGGAGAGGCCGTATTTGGCTACCGCTTCAATTTGTGGTGATTTCTTTAACGGAATGCTGAACAAAGTTTAAAACTGCCGTGTTTTAATTTCGAACCTCGGCAAAAGAGCCACGGCTCGCAAATAAAAAACTGTTTAGCATCAACAAAAAGTCAAACACAAAATTCACACCAATTCAAGTATGAAAGCTAAATCCTTATTCACCACAGCTGCTTGCGTGGCTCTCGCAGTCCCCGCTTTCCAGGTATCAGCACAAGACGTTACCGTAGAAGAAACTGAGGTAATTGCCGCAGTGTCAGAAGTCCCCTGCAAGACTCACTACTATACCGACAAATCCGACAATTGGTTCCTGCAGCTTGGTGCAGGTGTCGCTGTTCCTTTCGTCAACGGTATTAATGCCGAGGGTAAACGTGAACATCACTTTACCGCCAACTACAACCTTGGCTTCGGTAAATGGTTCTCTCCGTACTTAGGTTGGCGTCTATCGTTCAATGGCGGAGCCCTTCACTTTGAAGACCAAGGCATGAGCCGATTCAAATATGTAAATGCAAACGCCGACCTTATGTGGGATATGTTCAACTCCATGGGTGGCGTCAACAGCAAACGAGTATTCTCTATCATTCCCTTTGTAGGTATCGGTGGTATGTACGGCTGGGATTACACTCCCGACGCAGAAATTATCGACGCTGACGGAAATCCCAAGCGAAGCACTTGGTTGCTCCCCGTTTCGGCCGGTCTCCAGCTCCGATTCCGCCTCTGCAAATACGTCGACTTCTTCGCTGAAGGCCGTGCAGGATTCTATGGCGACAACTTCGAAGGCATCGCAGGCGGTCGTCCCGTCGACATCAACGTTACTGTCAACGGTGGTTTCACTATCAACTTCGGTGGCCGCGACTATAAGGCTTACAACCCCTGTGACTACCTCGGATACATCAGCAACCTCAACAATCAGGTCAACGATCTCCGTGGTGCCCTTGCCACTACAGCCGCTGCTCTCGCTGCTGCAGAAGCTCAGCTTCCCTGCCCCGAAGTGACCGAGACGACAATTGTGGAAACTCCCGCTCCTCTCATGGCAACCGTTCGATTCGCCCTCAACTCTTCCAAGATCACAGATATCGAAATGGTTAACGTTTACAACGTAGCTCAGTGGATGAAGGAAAATCCCGACCAGAGCGTAGCAATCATCGGTTACGCCGACAAGGATACCGGTACTTCGAGCTATAACATGGGCCTCTCTCAGCGCCGTGCTCAGGCAGTCAGCGATGCTCTCGTAAACAAATACGGCATCAACCCCGACCGTCTCTCTATTTCCGCTAAGGGCTCCGACAGCCAGCCCTATCAGGTAAACAACTGGAACCGCATCGTAATATTCAATGTAGCTGAATAAGGATTTAGCTAAATATACACAAAATAACCGGGACTGCTTGGCCAGCCCCGGTTATTTTGTGTGTTGAGTATGTGTCTTGAATTATATGCTCAGGCTCACTGACGCAGTGATGCTGCGCGGCAACGCCGGACCGTAGATGTAACCCGAGTCGCGCATCGGTCCCATATCGAAATCGCTCTGGTAGGCGTTGAAGATATTGATGACTCCTGCCGAGAAGTCGGCTGTTACACGATTGTAGAATTTCATCGTGTAGGTGAATTTGATGCTTGCATCAAAGAATTTACGGGTGAGGTTGGCCACGTCGACCGGCGTGCCTGAGCCTTCCAGATGCTGCACGAGCATTCGGCCTGTATAGGTTCCCGATACAGATGCTTTAAGTCCGGGCAGGATACGTGCGTTGCCTGTCAGGTAGCCGTAGGTATTCGGTGTTCGGAACATCTTGCGAGTAGCGGGTACTTCGGGATTGTCGCTCCACTGTTCGGGTTCTTTATAGTGTGACTGCTGTAGTGTGACTCCAGCCTGGATGTCGTAGTCGGCGCTGAAGTAAACCTTGCCTTCGATATTCAACCCGAGTACTCGTGCGCCCGAACCGTTATAGCGCTCGAGTACGGCATTGCCGGCTGCGTCGGGTTCGTTGAGCTGTCGCAGAGTGAATACGTCGCGCAGGTCGGTGAAGAAGCCTTCGACGAGAAGATTGGTCTGCACGTTGCCGAAACGGTGGTAGAGGTCGGCGGAGGCACTCACGCTCTGCGAACTTTCCTGCTTAAGGTTGGGAGCCAGCACGGTCACCACGCGCTCGCCACCCACGATTGCCACGTGGAAGTCCTCGTCATAGGCCTGGGGCGAACGGAAGCCCGTGGAGTAGGATACACGGAAATTCATACGGTCAGAAGGATTGAAACGCACGTTTACGCGAGGCGATACTATCGGATTGTGAATCATCGAGTGCTTGTCTACGCGGGCACCGATAAGAAAGCCCCAGCGCTTGTCGCGCCATTCGTTCTGTGCATAGGCGCTGTAGACGTTCACATTCTGCAGCAGATTGTGGTTGTAGCCGAGGGTTACGTCGTGCAGACGGTTGTAGCTGTATTCCACGCCGGCAACCAATTCTGATGGCATGAACCATAGGCGGTCAAAGGGGTGTGTCCACTGGCTTCCGGCAGTAACCACGGCATCGGAAGTGCGGCCATAGGCATTGGTGTCGTACTCTGAGCCGTAGTAGCTCTTGCGGTGTGTTACCTGCGTGGCGGCAAATACGGATACATGATCGCGGTGGTCGCGCAGCCAGAGGTCGAGAGTAAGTTCGCCTGCATGGATGTTGTGGTCGGTCTGCTCGGCCACTTGTGCCTGGTGCGGCTCGAGTTTGAGATTGTCGCCGCCGCGGCGGTATTCGTGAGTGGTGTGGTATTCTCCCGTGATTCGGGATATATCAGACGGACGCACGAATGCTCTCGTGCCTATAGTCTGAGTGCTGAGCTGAGGTATCTCGGTAAATCCGTCGCCGTCGTGGTCGTAGCCGTCGCGGTTGCGACTCTGCCCGTAGATAAACATGCCTGCACGCGAGTTGTCGGTAACTACCGACGCATTTACCGTAGTGTTGTTGTCGAAAGAACCTGACGGACCTATCGAAGTGAGCGAGTGAGATACTTTGGCCGAGTTGACCATAGGATCTTTGGTGATGATATTGATAGTGCCGCCTACTGCCGACGACCCGAATAAAGCCGAGCCACCGCCGCGCATCACTTCGACGCGCTCTATCATGTTTGCAGGAATCTGCTCGAGTCCGTAAACTCCTGTAAGGGCGGAGAATACAGGGCGGGAGTTCATCAATATCTGAGAGTAATGTCCGTCGAGGCCGTTGATTCGCACTTGGGTGAAACCGCAGTTCTGACAGTCGTTTTCCACGCGAACACCCGGTTGGAATGCAAGGCCGTCGGCGAGCGAGCAAGCGCTCACCTGCGAGAAGATAGCGCTCGGAATTACGTTTACGAGCGACGAGCTTTCGCGGCGTTTGGTTTCACTTTTTGATGATGTCACCACGAGCTGGTCGAGCATGAAAGCATCGGGGTTGAGCTCGAAATTTAGCTCCACGCTCTGACCTGCGTTAACCACAACGGTACGTGTCTGAGCCTTAAAACCTGTATAGGTAGCCTCTACGGTGTATGTTCCGGGAGCGAGGTCGCGGAATACGAAGTGTCCCGAGGCATCGGTCATCGTCGCCAAACGGGTGTCTTTGATAGCTACGAGGCAGTAGGGCATGTGTTCGCCCGTTTCACCGTCGAGCACGTGGCCGCCGATATTAGCATCGGTTGATGCGGCTAAGGTATTGAAAGATAATAGGATTGAGGTGAGAAGAATACTTAGAAATGTGATTGGTCTCATGTATATGAATAATTAAGGTGCAAAGTTCTGAATTATTCATAACTCCTGCAATACCCTTTGGTGCTGATTTTTTTACAATTTTATCGCGACATTCGCTTTATGAGGTTGTATGCCGGCACGATTCCGAGCTCACCGGCTTTGCCGAGGTCGGCAAGACCTTCTGCCTGACGCCCGGCTTTGAGTTCGAGGTAGCCGCGGTTGTAGTATGCCTCGCCGAAGTCGGGCTTGAGCTCGATTGCTTTCGAGAGAGCTGCAGCCGCTCCCGAGTAGTCTTCATTCTCAAGCATGAGCGTGCCTTTGTTGAACCACGCGATAGCCATTGAGGGCGAAAGTTCAAGCACCTTGTCGTAGTCGGCTATTATGTCGGCAAGATTCTTGGCGGCGAGCGATGCACGTGCGAGTGCATCCTGCTTCTTTCCGTTTTCTCCCGGAGTGTTGCCAAGGAGATATGAGCCGTAGCGAGCCTGAGCTCGGATAAGGTAGGCGAGAGGCTGGTCGGGAGTGAGGTCGATGACGCGTGCCGCATCTTTCTCCGCGTTGGTATAGTCGCGCACGGTGAGGAAGTCGAGGGCTCGGCCTATGTAGTCTACAGGGCGCCCTTCGTGAGTGGCGAGGTAGGAATTGTAGTAGTCGATGGACTGGAAGTGGCGGCTGATAGTGGCCTCGTCGAGTGTCGGCACTTTGTTGGTGACAACGAGTACAAATCGAAGCTGTCGCGTAGTGTTGAGGTCGTCGACTTCACGTATATAATATGTGTTGCGGTGCAACTCCGTAGGCGACGAGTAGAAGGAGAGCATCATCATAGGCTCGGTCTCGATGTTGAGGTTGCGGTCTTGGATGCGTCCGCGTATCGCTGAATTGTTGTACTCCTCGCGGAAATCGGCGTTGTCGTTCACGGTGAGAAGCTGGGCGAATTTGCGCGAAACGCTGCTCTGCGAAGCCGCCGGAGCGGAAGTATCGCTGTCGCCGGTTCCCTCGGAAGCCATGTCGGGAACCGACGCCGCAATCTCGCGGTCGTATTTGGCTGCCACTTCGGGGGTAAGGGCGCGCGAAAGGGCGTCGGCTTTCTTGAAGTCGGCCTCGGCCTTGGCGAGTTTTCCCTGATCGCGGTACACGGCTCCGCGGAGATAGAACGCGCCGGGGAAATCGGGATATTCATCCGCCACACGGGTAATATCGGCCACGGCTTCGTTGTAGTTGCCTTTAGCCTTGTGAATCAACGCACGGTTGTAGAGTGCTCTCACATCGTCTGGGTCGAGGCGCAGTACTTTATTGAAGTCCTCGAGGGCGAGGTCGTTGGCGTTCACTTCCATGAGGAGGAGCGCGCGGTTGAAGAGTGCCACTGCATTGAGCGGGTCGAGGGTGAGGGCGTAGTCGTAGTCGGCCATCGCACCGCTGTAAGAGTCGAGTTTATAGCGGAGGAATGCGCGGTTGATATACAGGCCTGCAAGGTGCGGCTGGAGCTTGATAGCACGGTCGATGTCGGCCATTGCCTTCTCGTAGTCGCCCTGGCTGTTGATAGCTATGTCGGCGCGCATTATGTAGCCGTTGAGGGTGTTGGGGTTGAGGGCGAGAGCCTTGTCGATGTCGGCAACTGCGGCAACGGTGTCCTTGCGCTCGAGCGACGTGCGCGCACGACCGAGATAAGCGTTTGCAAAGCCCGGATAGTAGCGGATTATCTCCTCGAAAGTTTCGGCGGCAGCGTCGTAGTCGTTCAGATCGCTGAGGGCGAGGGCCTTGTTGAAGAGGAGCGAACGGTTGCGAGGCAGAAGGCGCAGAGCCTCGTCGTAGTCGGCTATTGCACCGCGGTTGCGGCCTTGATTCTGGCGTGCCACGCCGCGAACCTCCCACGCATCGGAGAGGTACGGATTGAGTTCGAGCGCCTGCGAGGCATCGGCCTCGGCTCCTGCGTAGTCTTCGAGGTTGAGCTTGGCTATGGAGCGCAGGAAGTAAGGCTGAGCGAGATAGGGCTTGGCCTGAATTGCCTGATTGAAGTACTGTATCGACAGCATGTAGTCCTCGAAGTAGAGGGCGTTCTGGCCTATACGCATCACCTGGTCGGTGTTGATCTGCGCCAAGGAGCCTGCCACGCCTGCGATGAGGCAGAGTAGGAATATGATTGGGCGGAAATGAGTGGTCATTAGATTAATTTTGGGCAAAAGTACAAAATTTCTGACGAAAAATGCCAATGTAAACGCGGAAATGAGTATTTTTGCAGCCCAATGGAAAATCTGCTCTCTCGTCTTTCAGGAATTCTTGCTTATGATTCCGCTCACCCGATGCTCTTCAACACCGGGCTTTTCCTTATTCTCTTTTCATTTTTCATGCTTGTGTATCAGGCAGTAAGACGTCATCGCACGCTTAAAATGCTGCTTGTAATAGCCTTCTCGCTCTACTTCTACTATAAGTCGGGCTCGTGGTGCGTGCTCATTCTCTGCGGCGTGGCTGTAAGCGACTGGTTGCTCGGGCTTTGGCTCGGAGCTGCCAAGGCCGACGGACTACGCCGGGGAATCGTAGCCCTGAATGTGTGCGTCAATGTAGGCATGCTCGTCTACTTCAAATACTTCAACATGCTTGCCGATGCCTTCGGTAGTATCGTAGGTCGTACCTTTGACCCGCTCGAAGTGCTACTCCCCGCCGGTATATCGTTTTTCACCTTCCGTTCAATAAGTTATGTAGTGGATGTCTACCGAGGCGAGCTTGCTCCGTGCCGCTCATTCCTCGATTATTTTTTCTTCCTGACTTTCTTCCCGCCGCTCTTGGCCGGCCCTGTGGTTCGCGCCAAAGATATGTTGCCGCAGATAAAGGAAAATCCGTCTGCTACGCCGGCAATGATTTCCGAAGGACTTTTCCTGATAATGACCGGTCTGGTGAAAAAAGTCGTTATCGCCGACTATATCAGCGGAAATTTCGTGGACCGTATTTTCGACAATCCCTCGCTCTATACCGGATTTGAAAATCTTATGGGTGCCGTTGGCTTCACCATACAGCTCTACTGCGACTTCTCCGGTTATTCCGATATGGCAATAGGTCTTGCTCTCCTTCTCGGCTACCGCTTCAAAGAGAACTTTGCCGCACCATTTAAGGCTCAGAGTCCTACTGAATTCTGGCGTCGCTGGCACATATCTCTCAGCACCTGGCTACGCGACTACCTCTACATACCTCTCGGCGGCAACCGCAAGGGCCGTTTCCGTGCCTACTTCAATCAGTTTATAACCATGGTGATAGGCGGCCTGTGGCACGGCGCGTCGGTGATGTATATTATCTGGGGCGCCTACCATGGCATGCTCCTGGTAGTGCATAAGTCGATAAAGCGGGTGTGGAAACTCCCCGAAGCCATGAAGGGACGTCCCGAGGTGAGACTATTCAATATGCTGGTGACTTTCACGCTGATAGTGATTGGCTTTACCTTTTTCCGCGCTCCCGACCTCGAGACCGTCGGCGCTATGGCCACCCAGATTTTCACCGACTTCCACGCTTCTGTTGCCCCGCAATTCGTAGAGGGATACCTGCTGATAGTACTCGCGCTCACTGTTGGTCTTGTGGCACATCTCACACCGCGACGTTGGACTACGGGAGCTTCCGAGGCCTATGTGGCTATGCCTATGGTGTGGCAGGCATTGCTTCTCTCGGCGATTATCTTCCTTGTTATTCAGGCACGCCAGAGCGAATTAGTTCCCTTTATCTATCTGCAGTACTGAACTAATAGTGCGGTAGCAGTGTTATTAAAATCAGAATAATAACATTACTACTACAACTATGAAAGGACTTAAAATTCTTGCCGCGGCCGCTTTGGTCGCATCATCGTGGGCCGCTGCCGATGCTTGCTCCCGTGTTGTTTATCAGGGCGATAAGGGCTATGTGCTCGTTGGCCGCACTCTCGACTGGCGCACACCTATCCCTACCAATATATATGTATATCCCCGCGGGGTTGCCAAGACGAGCATGCCTACCGAACCGTGCCTTAACTGGCGTTCGAAATATGCATCTGTAGTGGCCGTAGGCTACGACGGTGGCGTTACCGAAGGTATGAATGAAAAGGGCTTGGTGATGAACGGCCTCTTCTGCAAAGGTACTGTATATAAGGTTGCTACTGGCAACGACAATACTCCCGTGATGAGTATGGCGATGCTCGTGAGCTACTTCCTCGATAACTTTGCCACCGTTGAAGAAACGGCAACATGGCTCAGCGAGAACGAGTTCGCTATCTTCGGCCAGACCTTCGACGGCGGTACAGTGTCGGCTCTTCACTGGGCTATCACCGACACCACCGGCGACACCCTCGTAATGGAATATATCGGCGGCAAACTTACCCTCCACCGCGGTAAAGAATATAAGGTGCTCACCAACGACCCGCCCCTCGATCAGATGGCTGCTATCGAGAAGTACTGGGAAGGCGTAGGCGGTGTGAATATGCTGCCCGGCACGGTGAAGAGCCCCGACCGCTTCGTGCGCGCTTCGTTCTTCATCAACCACGTACCCACCGACTTCGACTATCCTCAGGCTCTTGGTTCGCTCGAAAGCATAATGGGCACTGTAAGTGTACCTTACGGATACGAAATTGAGGGCGAGCCCAATGTGTCGTCCACTCAGTGGCGCTCTGTAAGCGATGCTACAGGAGGCAAATATTACTTCAAGTTTGCCGATTCTACCGGCGACCTCTGGATTGATATGGGACGCCTGCGCCTCAACCCCGGAGCTCCTATCCTCAAACTCGACAATGCAAAGCACCGCGGATTCACCGGCTGTGCCAACGACATCCTCGAGGAGAGCAAGGGCTTCACTCCCATGTGGTAATCATCTATAAATAACACTTATATCTCAGGGCTGACACGTTACGCGTGCCTGCCCTGATTATATCGTGTCAATTTGCTATAATAACCCGCGGTTAAAGAGGAGTGGGGTAGGGGATGTAGTGGAAAATTGGCCTTTTGAGTATAAAGAATGTTAAAATACAGCAAAAATATCCCGTAATATTTGCATATCGTGGGAAGATGCATTAACTTTGCATCGTGTTTTTCATGGTATAGATTTAAGGTTAACTGGATTGGTTGTCGGGAGACAATCAATTTTTTTTGGTACCTGTCGAAATTCAGGTCGTAGTTAAAGGTCTGTAATTGCTAAATTATATAAAAAATGCGCGCATATATTTAAATTCAGCAGAATTTCGTGGAAACATTTTGGTAATCGCTGAAAATTTTGTAACTTTGCGCCCGCCTATTGAAAAAAGGCTTCGGACATCTCGTGACTTGATTTTAACATTATAACTACTATGATTGATCTCCTCATCCCGTCCGTAAATCATATATCACGTCTTATATAAATTGGTAAAAATTGAGATCTTGTTTAGTTTTACCCCCCCCATTTTGTAATTCGCTGATTTGTAGTGCGTTACACATTTATAAGAACGAGCGTGCTTCTCAAGTCCGCACGGTCGGTTCGTCTACATGCGCGTTTCAAGGCAATATTGAGCGCATAATTACTGCAACATTACATGCATTCCGACGCGGCATTATGCTGTGTCTGCTTATTTTCGCAGGGTGCTTAGGCGCCGGCGCACAGGATGTTGCTGTCAAAACCAACCTTATATACGATGCTTTACTCAGCCCGACTGTTGGTGTTGAGGTTGGAGTAGCACCAAAATGGACGCTCGACTTCTCGGGTACGGTCAATAATTGGGCTGTGAACGATCACCGCTGGAAGCAGTGGAATGTTCAGCCGGAAGTCCGCTATTGGTTCTGCCAGCGCTTTGCCGGGCACTTTCTCGCCTTCCATGGGATAGGTGGCCAGTATAACTTTGGCAATCTTAAGAATAATATTAAATTTCTCGGCACAGATTTCTCGAAGCTCAGCGACCAACGCTATCAGGGTTGGATGGCCGGAGCCGGCATCGGCTATGGATATTCGTGGATTCTTTCGCGACACTGGAACTTCGAAGCTGAAATCGGCGTAGGCTGGATATATACCCGAAGCGATATCTACAACTGCTCCAACTGCGGCAAGAAAGTCCGCAGCAATGTGCCTCACAACTATGTAGGCCCCACAAAAGCAGCTCTCAACATTATTTATGCATTCTGAATCGCTACGCCATGTATAATATCCTACGCACAATATTGATATCTGCCGCAGTCCTTGCGGCATTTACTCCCGCGAAAGCCGCCGTTCAGGCAGAAGCCCCCAAGGTCTATGATGTGGCCGTGGCTGTCAACGAGCAGGACTCTACCGTGTCGGTAGCAATAGAACTTTTGCTCAGAGAACTCAGTCTGAAGTCGGACGGGGAGCTTATATTTACGCCCGTAATAATCTCGGCTGACGGCGGTGAGAGTCTCGAGCTTGACCCCGTAACTGTCTGTGGCCGTAACCGTTGGTATTTTCATCTCCGCAATAAAGAGCTCGAAGTGACAAATCCGTCGATCTTCCGTGCCGGAGCCGATGAGAAAGCAACAATGGTTCAGATCGTGCCTTTCGAAGCATGGATGGATCACTGCACCGTCGAACTCCGTCAGGAAGCCGCCACTTGCTGCCGTGCTCCCGAAACTGTGGGCGGAACGAGTCCTAACGGCAATACCGAACTGGCTGTAATCGACACGGAGCGTCCCGACCTTATAAAAGAGTTTATATTCGCTCCTCCGGTAGACGATACTCCCGTAGAGAAGAATATCGAAGGTAAGGCTTTTGTATCGTTTGTGGTAAACCGCACCGAGCTTAAACCCGACTATATGGTCAACCGCCGCGAGATAGCGAAGATTCTCAATTCGATCGACTATGTGCGCAACGACTCCGACGCAGTGATAACCGGTGTGCATATCAAGGGTTTCGCATCGCCCGAAGGTTCGTATACCAACAATATACGACTTGCCAAAGGCCGTACGGCTACTCTCAGTGCCTATGTGCGCGACCTCTATCATTTCGACGAAGGTATCGTGACCAATTCTTTCGAGCCTGAAGACTGGGAAGGTCTGCGGTCGTATGTAAAGGATTCGCTTGACTACAACATAGCACACCGCGAGGAGATCCTCGCCATGATAGACAGTCCGATAGACCCCGATGTGAAGAACGACCTCATCAAGCGTACCTATCCTGCCGATTATCAACTGATACTTAAAGAGATATATCCGTGGCTCCGCCACTCTGATTATACGGTGAAGTATCGTATCAAGATCTACACCGATATAAATAATCTCAACCGCCTTTTCGAGAGCGACCCTACACGCCTGCGTCCTGTCGACTTCTATACCATAGCAGCGCAGTATCCCGAAGGCTCGGAGGAGTATCTGAAGGTGATGCAGACTGCTGTAGAGGTCTACAGCGCAGACCCTATGCTCAATCTCAATGCCGCCAATATAGCATTTATGGCTGATGAAAATGATAAGGCTGAGGCCTATCTCGCCAAGGCCGGGACATCGCCCGAAGCATCTTTTGCACGCGGTGTGCTTGCTGCCCGCCGAGGGCACTTTGATGAGGCGAAAGGCCACTTCGGTGCCGCAAAGAATGGCGGTTTAGTCAAGGCTGACGACTATCTGCAGAATATCGAAAGCATACGCAACTATCACCCCGTGACCATAACGGTAAAACTTTTGAAGAAAGCATAAGACTTACTTTTCAGGAAAAATTATATATAAACAATCATTATATCAATTATGAACAAGACATCCAAATTGCTTCTTGGGCTCGCTGCGCTCTCTCTTGCGGCCTGCTCTAACGACGAACCGGCTAACGTCGGTGGCGGCGAGGCTCCTCATGGAGACGTCGCCTATCTCAACATCCGTATCGCATCTGCCGACAACGCGTATAGCCGTGCGGCTCAGGATGAATTCCTCTATGGCGACGGAGATGAAAATGAAGTTAAGAACGCCTACTTCTATTTCTATGACAAGGACGGCAACTATGTGCTCGAATCCAATACATGGATTGGCGGAACCAACAATTCTGAAAATCCTGATGGCAACGTAGAAATCTTCGGTAATAATACCGTGATTCTTACAGGTCTGACCGATAAGGGATATCCCAACTGGGTAGTTACCGTTCTCAACCGTCCCTCTCAGTTCAATGTGCCCCAGACCCTCGACGGCTGGCTTACCCGCACACGCAACTATAGAGAAGACAATGGCTTCATAATGACCACTTCCAGCTACTTCGGCGAAGACAACAAAGAAGGCGACAAGTGGCACTACTTCGCAACCAAGCTCAACGAAAAGAACTTCCTTCAGGAACTTCCCGACAAGGTACCTGCCGACGAGAATACCCGCGTTCAGATCTACGTAGAGCGTCTTGCCGCCCGTGTAGGTGTCGACATCTCAGGTATTGCTAAGAATGCTAAAAGCACTATCACCAATGGTTATACCTATTTCGATGAAGATGGCAAAGAGCTGAAGGCTGACCTCTACGAACTCGATATCACTGTAGCAGGTGAAGAAAATCCCGAACTTGGCGATGACGCAGCAGTAGCTGCAACCAAAGTATTCGTAGCTATTACAGGCTGGGATCTCGCTACAACTGTCAAGAGCTCGACTCTCGTAAAGAGCCTTGAAGACTGGACCGACAAGACAACCTTCGGTACTTGGGCATGGAATCAGCCTGACTATCACCGTAGCTACTGGGGTAAGAGCTATGTGTATGGTAAGGACGATATCGATGCTGACCTTAACACCAACAAGAGCTGGAACAACCTCAGCAAGGCAGTTGGAACTGAACGTTTCAAGGGTGACCGCGCTTACTGCAACGAGAACACTAACACACCTGATAACATCGAGTCTGAGGCAGTCCCCGGAGCTATCCTTCCCTCAATGGCCACCTCTGTGATGCTTCGTGCCGTAATCTGTACTGAGGCAACTAATGAAGAGGGTAAAATCATCTATCCCGAACTCACTACTGTCAACTTCCTCGGTGTCAACTGGACTGAAAAAGCCTTTATCAATAAGGTCCTCAGTCTTGCTGAAGCAAATCAATTCTTCTATCTCGAGGGAGAAGAATACAAGCCCTTTACTGCTGCAGAGGTAGAACTTGCCCGCAACTACGATCAGGGTACCGGTTGTGTTAAGGTGGTAACAAAATCCAACAAGCAGTACTACAAAGACCTCGTAAAGAACGAAGACGGCTCGGTAACAGCAACTCCCGTATCAGCATCCACAATCAATGCAGCTCTCAAGGCCATAACCAATGATAACAATAAAGCTACAGCCGCAAGCGAGGGTGCAATGTTCTACACTATCCCCTTGGCTCACCTCAACAATGACGGTACTTCCGATATCGTAGAAGGTGAATATGGTGTAGTCCGCAACCACGTGTATAACCTTGCCGTAAGCAAGATTAAATCCCTTGGCGACTTCATTTTCGAGCCCAACGATCCTATTAAGCCCGAAGAGCCCAAAGATCCTACATTCTACGTAGAATCCACTATTAATATTCTCTCCTGGAAAGTTGTAGACCAGGAAGTTGAAATCTGATAGAACCCCTCCCTTAATGTATGGACGTGCCCGCGGGCACGTCCATACATCCCCTCTCTCTATCCCAACTCTTTCAAGCACTCCTCTCTCTACTAAATTACAGGGCCTGAGCCCATGTAATTCTCCAAATCAGACAATAACGAGAGAGCCTCCGGCTCTCCACAACATATATTCAATCTATCCAATCTTCGCAATGAAAGTACCTTATATAATATGCCGTTTGGCGCTGGCAATGGCTGTGGCAGTAGGCCTCAGCGCCTGCGACAAGAGCTTCGTATTCGACTACGAAGGCGACTGCGACCCCAACTACAGGGTACGCCTGCGCTATGACTGGAATATGAAGTTTGCCGATGCTTTCCCGGCAGAAGTGGACCACGTGACTCTCAACGTCGTAGACAGCGATGGCAATATCGTGCACACACACATGGAAAGCGGCGAAGCTCTCAAGGCCGACGGCTACGAGATAGTGCTCGACGATATAATCAAGCCCGGCAAATATACGCTGCATGCATGGTGCGGCAGCGGAGCGGCTCCCGGCAATACATCATTTGCCGTTCATCCGGCCGAGAGGGTAGAGGACCTCAAGTGTACGCTTCTGCCCGACAATCACTCCCGAGCCGATGTGGCGGGTGCCGACGGATCACACGTTCAGCGATCGCTTGACAATCTCTACCACGGTATGCAGGCCGAACTCGACTTCCCCGAAGAAGAAGGTACGCATGTATTCACAGTGCCTCTTATGAAAAATACCAACTCTGTAAAGGTTGTACTTCAGCACCTCTCGGGTACGGCTATAGACGGCAACGACTTCGACTTCACCATAACATCGGCTAACGCCCGCATGGCTCATGACAACACCTTAATAGATGCCGACCCCGTAATATATCATGCGTGGGATATCCGAAACGGTGCAGCCTCGATAAATCCCGACGACCCCGAAACAGGGGGCGTATTCTCGGCCACTGTTGCAGAGTTTACCACAGCCCGACTCATGGCCGACGAGGATGTACGCCTTGAAGCTCGCCGCAAGTCTGACGGCAGACTCGTATTCTCCGTCAATATGATTGATATGGCTCTCCTTGTCAAGAGTGCCAACCTGCGCAACATGCCCGATCAGGAATATCTCGACCGTCTCGACGACTATAACTTCATATTCTTCCTTGACTCCAATCTACGCTGGGTTTCATGCCAGATTAATATATTGTCCTGGAAACTCGTAATCAACAACGTGGAGCTGTAATACGACTGAATAAAAAACAATAATAATGACTCTTAACCGATTCCAAATGTGGATGTATGCGGTCATTGCCACTCTTATGGCGATGTGCCTCGGTGCGTGCTCCGAAGCCGGAACCGGAGGAGAGCCCGAAGAACCTGCAACGTGGTATCACGCAGGATTCTACCTCACTGTGGGCGAGCAGAATACTACCTCCAGAGCGCCACAGGAAGGTACATACGACCCCGGTGAAGGCTATGAGAACTATGTAGACCTCGACAACGTTCAGGTCCACCTCTATGATATGGCCGGCAACTATTCAGGCCCCGTAACCGATTTTACCATAACTCCAATTGGTGAGTCGTCGGGAGGCAAGCGCTATAAACTTGACGGAAAGACGAAAGTAAACATATCGTCCGGCAAATTCAAGGTAGTGGTACTGGCCAACTGGCCTTCTTACCCCGAAAATTTGAGTTTCGGAAATCTGTGGGAGACAACTTTTACATTCAATCCATCCGTGCCCTTGTCTTCGGCCAACGCACTCCCTCTGTATGGCGTAAAAGATGTGTCGCTCACCGATGTCAAACCTACTCAGCTGGTAAATCTCGGCACTATACACTTGCTGCGTGCTGGGGCCAAGATTGAAGTGATAGTGGATGACCCTGAAGACTTCTGGTATGTGAAGACTCTGCGTCTCACACATTATAATACCGTAGGATTCTGCGCGCCCCAAGTGATGTCGCAGAGCGAGTATGTGAAAGACAACTGGAATCAGGACTACGTAGGCCGTGCTTTCGTGCCTGAAAATTCCGGAGTACGCACCGACCTCGACTTCAGAAAGATTGCCGACCGAACCGAGTCGGCTGATCATAAAGACCACTATCTCCTCTATGTGCCTGAATACTATAACAATGTAGAAAGCATACCCATGTCGCAGATAAGTGTCGAATTCGAGAATAGCACTTCCGGGGTGCAATATATTCCGTTCTACCATCCTGTATCAGGCAATACCATGGACATAATGCGAAATCTGTGGTACAAAATCACGATAAGGAAGAAGGACGAAAACTCGAATATACGCTTCGAGGTAGACGTAATACCCTATAAAGTGTGCGAGCTTGACCCTATATTCGGTCTCACTCCGGCCACACACTGACAAAAAACAGCAACTGTCAATAATAATGAACCGCATTCTAACATACCTCATATATCTTACACTGGCTCTCGCCACTGTCTCAGCTCTGAGCTCGTGCGAAGATCGGTTGGTATATCCCGGCTATGAAGATATTCCTGAGGGCATCAGCATGGTCGACCTCAAATTTTCATTTCCGGAATATACGCCGGCGCTCGAATCACGTTCTGCCGGCGATGCCATGCGCAAGATACGCACCCTCTGGCTCGCAGTGTATCAGGACGGTGGCGAGGCCGACGGCAAGCTCATCGAAAAAAAACAGATAAGCAATTTCACGACCAATACTACCGAAGACCGCCCGGGTGCGTCGGAGCAATATACAGGGCACGCCGAATTCCGGCTCGAGCTGCCCAACGGGCGCTACCGTATGTACGCCGTTGCTAACCACGACCTTGCAGACGCAGATATCTCTACGGAAGATGCGCTCTTCCACCTCCCGCTGACGTGGACCGACGATGCTGCTACAGGAATCGACCGCAACGACCAGATGTTCGGCTGGTTCCGTAACGACGAAGCCGAGCCTGACTATACAGGTTCGCCAACCTCCGTTACTATCAAGCCGGGCATGACTCAGCTCCACTCGTGGGTGCGCCGTGCCGCCTCAAAACTTACCGTGGCTTTCAATACCACCAATCTCAACGAGAATGTACTCATCTACCTGCAATCGGTGTCGGTAATCGACATTCCCCGGCAGTGCTATCTTCACAGTCCCAACAATCTGGGAGAAGACGACTACCGCCTTGCTAAAGAATTTGCGCCGCGCACCAAGTCGTCGACTATATACTTCAAGGGTGCGGAGGCTTCGCATGAAGCAAAGAAAGACCATGATAAGTGGCCTGTGATCGGTTCGGGTGACCTTGTCTTCGGCCTTTACGCTGATGATAAGGGTAAGCACGATGTGGTGATCGACGAGATTCCTATCTATGACGAAAACGGCAATCAGGTTGTATCCGACGAGGAGTACGACCGCCTCTACCGTGCCGAAGTAATCAAGCGTGTGCGAGAGATGTCGGAGAAGGAGCACAACGAGTACACCCGAGCTCTCTACTTCTATGAAAACATGCAGGCACCCGGCGTTCCCGGCACTGCGAGCGACAAGCGCCAGATAGTGGGTTCGATGCCTGATCAGCCCCAGGTGGGCGACATCACATCGTATCCTAACGGTACATACGAGGGCAGCCATAACGAAGACGGAACTCTGAAAGATGATGCCTACAACGGCCTTGGCTGGAAAGATGCACGTCCGTGGGGCTCGTATGTGGAAATTAAGGGCTACTATGAAAACTCTACCGGCAAAGGCCCTATAACTTACCGATTTATGCTCGGTAAGGACGCTACCATTAACTATGAGGCCGAGCGTAACCACCATTATAAGCTCACACTTGTGTTCAACGGAGATGCCAACGATGTCGATTTCCACATCGACTACGAAGAAGAGGCAAAGCCGGGTCTCTTCTCTCCGACCGAAACCTATGTGCCTTATCTTTATAATCAGACTTCTTTCACCACCGTACGCGCCACTCCCCGCAAGGGTTATGAATTGATGAGCCTGAAAGCTGTGATTCTCGACAATGAGTGGCGTCCCTATCAGGGTGTGCGCGATGTGCATTACTGGGGTAAGGCCTGGGATGTGCAGACAGGAGAAAACGGGGCAAGTAAAGAAGTCAACGGAGCTAACTATAGCTACGAGCTTACCACTGAATATCAGAAAGATGCACCCGATGCTGCCGATAACTGCGAGTTTGGGTTCCTTTCGCTATGGCGTGTGAAAGCCGTTACTTTCAATGCCTTCGGAGGCTCTACAAACAAAAATAACAAGACTGCTATGGTGAAGCTCTTCAGAGAGCACTATTTCAAGCACGAAACCAACAGCCGCTACGGTGTGGTGAGTATGGGAGCGCGTGAATACAACGATATCCAGCAGAGCAATACCTCACAATCGTACGATAACGACGATATCGGAACCTACACCGTATCGCGAAGCGAAAACCATGTCAACGGTGAGGTGGACTACGTGATAAAGGTGCCTCTTTTTACCCGAGCCAAGACCTTGGACATCTGGGCCGTGTATTCGGGGGCCAATCCCTACTACGAGCACTATCGCTATGCCCGCGTACGCTTCATAGCTACCTACCGGAAGACTGATTCGAGTATTTCGGGCCCCGACACTTATTCCGACACCTCGGAGACCATAGTTAAGCAGGCGCGCCGAATCGACAATCCACGAGGTATATACCGTTCGGAGAACAACCTCGAACCATTCCATGTCAATCTCAAGTACCTCAAGCTCAACGCCTCCGATGCCGAGGCTTTCGAGCCTGTGGTATCGCGCGGACCGTGGACGGCGACTATCGAATCAGACCCCTACGGGCTTGTTCAGATCAGCGGTAACGGACAGGTGGCACGAGGTGCCGGCAGCTCAATCACGGGGCGTACCGATACAGAGATAGACTTTGTATACAAGCCGCTCAAGTCTTCGGGCAAGAATACTTACGGAGCCATAATCACCGTAACGTACCACAATAATTCGTGTGTGCACAAAATTCTGGTAAAGCAGGGGTATATAGCGGCTCCTATCGGCGATGGCAAGACAAAATTCTCGGCCTTCAATGTGTACAGTTCGACAGAACTTGTCAAAAATCCGCTCTCTATAGGCTCCCTTTTCCGCTGTAACGGTGATTTGAGCATGCCGATTGCCGAATCGAACAATACCCGGTCAGGTTTCGGTGTCGGCCAGAATCCTACGGGAAGCTACAATATCGTAGGCAGTTCAAACAAAACATGGGCAAATATATCCTCGTGGAAGAACTGGGGTAACTACGACCCGTTCTACACTCATACCAATGGTGCGCAGAGCTTTACGCTTAAAAATGCGACAGAGGCCGTAGAGACGGGAAAATATAAGGTGCCTACCTACGAACAGACTCTTGAGCTCGGCCTTGTAAAACTGAACGAAGAGGAAAACGAGGACAACGATATCAACTTCGCCTTCGGCATCACTTATGGAGACGGTGCGCAGGAGACCTTGACAACAAGCGATGCATGGAGTTTCTCCGACCCCGATAATGACGGCAAACCCCGCAAGGAAGGTATGCGTGGCATTATTATCTACAGTAAGAAAAAAGGTGATAATATCTTCCTGCCTTTGGGAGCCACCGGCCACGGACGTCGACGCTCGCGTAAGCCGACTGCGTCGCCCTCCAGTGCCTCTTATACTCAGAATGGATATATGCGATACGGAGACCTTGACGACCCTATGACCGGCAACACCAATATCTTCCGACCTATGGCATGGAATCTTAAAGACCAGTACGGAGCTGTGTATTGGACGTCGTGCGGTACGGCATCTATTGCAAGTGATCTTGCATCGAAAGACGCACTATTTAATGACGAGGGTTATATTGTGGCTTTTGATATGAACTACGGCAACTACATGGTTACCCGCGGCCGCTCCAAGCAGTACAATAACAGCGGTGTAGGGTGGGATGCGCTGCCACTGCGTCTTGTCAAAGTGGATTGAAGTAAAAAAACTATATTATAATATCGGTAGGTCACTTTGCTACGTGCATTGTGGCCTATCTTGTCGTAATAAGATGTGAAATGGTGTAAAATGTTGTGGAATATGTTTGCATTATGCCATTTATTTTGTATTTTTGCGGTATGATGCACACTCTAACCTATAGAGATAATACACAAACAATTATAATTATAAACCGATCGGTATGACAACAAAATCAAAATTACTGGTAGGCGTGCTGGCGACAGTAGGCTTTATCAGCACTCAGAGCGCTGTGGCTCAGCCTCGTAAGGTCGAGGCCAAAGTGCCGCATGCGCCGGTAGAGGAGAGGTCGTTGACCCACCCTCTTGAGTATTATTTTCCTCAATCAACCCCAAGTATTGTACTGAACAACGTTGCGGCCAAGGCTTCGGCTCCTGTAGCCCGTGCGGAGGCCGAAGATGAAGCGAGCAGCTCTTCGTTTTACGGTCTTGTAAAACAGGGCTCGACGTACAACGTGATAGAATTTGCCGTAGAGCCGGAAACGACTCCTGCGGTGAAGAAAGCAAATCTCTCCGGCAATCCTTCGATGACTTTCGCAGGCGCCGTATATTACAGCGGTAAGCTCTATACAGTCACCAACCTGATGAACATGATGTTCAATATCTATGAATATGATGTTAACAGTTGGATTATGAGCGGCAACGTAAGCAACCGAACCAATCCTTATGCCGTTTCATTCACTGCCAACCAGGCCGACAAGATTGTCTACGGCAGCTTCACCAACGCTACCGGCTCGGCTTTCGACTTCGGTACTTACGACATGAAGACAGCCGCCAAGACCGTAATCGCCGCTCTTTCGCAGCGTTTCGTGGCTATTGCGGCCGACAATGCAGGTGCGGTTTACGGTATCGCCGTAGACGGCAACCTCTATAGCATCAATCCTGCCACCGGCGCGGCTACCGTAATCGGCAGCACGGGTCAGACTGTAGGTACCTCGCTCCAGAGCGCGACTATCGACAGCGAAACCGGCCGCATGTACTGGGCTGCGGGCAACAATCTCTATGCTGTCGACACCACTACCGGTGCCGCAACCCTCGCCGCTACTATCGGCGGCGACGCTATCAGCGACTGGACTTGCCTCTACACTATCCCCTTCACAGCAGGTTCTACCCCCGAATGGGTAAGCAGCCTCAAGGCGGTATTCGAAGGCGATACCACTAATGGTACCGTTTCGTTCATCCTGCCTTCGGTCGATACCTCCGGCGCAACACTTACCAATACTCTTGAATATCACATTCTTGTAGATGATAAGGAAGTTGCCTCGGGTAGCGGACAGCCCGGAACTGCAGTGAGCGAAGCCGTGACTGTAAGCGACGGCACTCACAAGTTCTCGGTGTACACCGTAAACAATTCTACCAAGGGTCTTGAGTCGTATATTTCGCTCTTCGTAGGCCATGATACCCCCTGCACACCTGCCGGTATCACTGTAGCCGCTCAGGATAACGATGATGTCGTTATCAGCTGGGAACCTGTTATTGCCGGTGTGAGCGGTGCATATGTCGACGTTGATGCGATGACTTATCGCGTAGTGCGTCAGCCCGGCAACATCGTTCTTGCTGAGGCAGCCAAAGCAACTTCCATAACCGACAGCTCTATTGAAGAATACGGCTTCTACACCTACGAGGTGACTGCCACCGACGGCAAGAAGACTTCTGAGCCGGGTGTTTCGGACCGCTCTCTCCTCGGTTTCGCTAAGGGTGTAAATCTTCCCTACTCTTATGAATTCGACGACGTCGACGGCTTCGGCGTATTCCACCAGGTAGATGCAAACGAAGACGGTTGGGCATGGAAGTACGACGAATCTCGCGATATTGTATGGTTTGAAGTGAATCCCAATAAGGATTCTGACGACTGGCTTATTTCTCCGGGATTAAACCTCGAGAAGGGTATGAACTATTGCGTGGAGATTAAGTTTACCGGTACAGCCCGCCTTGTGCCTCACTATTTTGATGTTTGCTACGGCACAAGCCCCGACATCAAGGACCTCAAGCATGCGATAATTACTAAAGCTGGGTTCGTTACCCGCGCATCCACCCACCTTTGGTTCAACTCAGAGGTAGAAGGTCTTTCCTTCATAGGTATTCGTGTTGTAACCCCTGCCGTTGAAGATGCCTTCATGATTGAAAGCTTCGGCGTGACAGAAGGTTATGCCAATGGTGCACCTGCACAGGTTCTCACTCCCAAGGCGGTTGCCGCTCCCAATGGCGCACGCTCCGCTACCATATCTTTCGATCTTCCCAAAGTAGACTTCTCCGGAAAGACACTTCAATCAATCCTTGCCGCCAAGGTTGTAAATACTACCACAGGTAATGTAATAGAAGTTCCCAACCCTGCAGTGGCCGGACATCTTGATGTTGTGGACGAAAATCCCGCAGAAGGCAACAATGACTATGTAATAACCAGCTATACTGCCGACGGTGAAAGTCTTCCCAAGACAGTCAATGTATGGGTAGGCCCCGACTTCCCCGGCGCTCCTCTCAATGTGCAGTGGGTACAGACCGGTGCCAACAGAGTACGTGTAAGCTGGAATGCTCCCGAAGTAGGCCAGCACGGTGGATATATCGTACCTTCCGACCTCAAGTATCTGGTTATGGTTCCCGAAACCGACCAGGTGATCACCAATAACGCTACCGAGACCGAACTCGAATTCGACATCCAGATGGATGGCACACAGACAGTGCTTTCGTTCGGTGTCTGCGGTATCAACGACAAGGGTCTCGGTGTAGCAGCCCGCTCAAATGAGTCGGCCTACGGCGCAGGTATCAAGTGCCCCTTCTTCGAATCTTTCGAAGGTGCCGCACTCCACTCCACTCCCTGGATGGTAAAGCAGGTTGAAGGCTACAACTCTTGCAATATCGTTACCGACATCGCAGGCGTACCCGTCACCTCATACGACGACGAGGGTATGGCCGTATTCACAACCCTCAGCGTTGGTTCGACCCGCTTCGAAACACCCCTTCTCGACCTCTCGAACCTCGAGAACCCCGCCCTCAAGATGTGGGTTTACTTCATTGGCCCGGATGCTCGCTTTGTTGTACGCGCCAACGACAACTCAGGCACAGACTGGACCGACCTTATGACTATCCCCAACGTAGGTTCTCTTTCCGGCTGGCACCTTGTGACCGTACCCCTCGACAAGTATGCAGGTTCGACTCGCATGCAGCTCGGCCTTGAGATGTTTGTAGACAATTTCACCGGCTACTACTACGTGCTTGTAGATAAAATCAGCATCATCGACAATCCCGAGTTCGACATGATGATGATCAATATGGAAGTGCCCGAACGTGTAAACGCAGGCGAAGCCTTCCCCTCCTCAGTTACTGTGGTAAACGGCGGCTTCAAGACCGTTGACACTTACACCATCAACGCTATTGCCAACGGCACCAAGGTGGCAAGCAAAGAGTGCGGTCCTATCGAACCCGATGAAGTACAGGTTGTAGAACTTGACGTACCCCTTTCGTCGAACGCTACAAGCCTCGAGCTCATCATGGGTGTTGAGTGCGACGGCGACGACGATCCTTCGAACGACGCATGGATTTCTACCGGCATCCAGGTGATGCGTTCACGCTATCCCCAGCCTGTATCTCTCATCAACCGCTCGACCGACAACGATAAGGTAGAGCTCGAATGGACAGAACCCGCCTCGATATATCAGGCATCTCTGACCGACGACATGGAAAGCCTCGAACACGGCAGCGTGGGCGGCATCGACGTGAAGTACGACTTCTCGGCTAAGAAATACGTGATAAATCAAACCGAAGGCAAAATCGGCCCGTACAAGGTGGTTGACAACGACCAAATGCTCACTACGTCGACCTTTGGTATGATGGGTATCCTCCCTCACGACCGCGACGGTATGGCATGTCAGGTAATCAACCTCCACGCTATCCCCGGTCTGGAAGCCTTCTCTTCTATCTGGGCAGCTCACAGCGGCGGTGCTCTTCTCTGCTTCTGGCAGTCGCGTACTCCCGAAGACAACTTCGATATCCCCAACGATGACTGGCTGATTCTCCCCCGTCTTGCCGAAGATGACCCCCGTATTTCTTTCTGGGCTAAATCGCTTACCTCTACCTACGGTGAGGAATCTTTCGAAATCATGGTATCTATGGACGGCGACAACATCGAAGATTTCGTAAGCTATCAGAATGTTGTGAACGTTCCTGCGGGCTACTCTGCAAGCGCCAACGCCGGCTACACCTTCTATGAGTTCGAACTTCCCGAAGGTACACAGTACGTAGCAATCCACTACAATGCAGGTGGTACCACAGCTCTCCTTATCGACGACCTTACCTACACTCCCGCCGATAACTACCAGGACCTCACTCTCCTTGGCTACAACGTATATCGCAACGGTGTGAAGATCAATAAGGAACTCCTCAAGGACGTAAACTTCACCGATACTCCCGAAGAAGACGGCGACTACCTCTACAACGTAACCACCGTATTTGCAGAAGGTGAATCGCGCTACTCCAACACCGTACGTGTCACCGGCTACCACTCTTCGGTTGAAGGTGTAAGCGCCGACTCAAACGTTACCGTCACAGTCAACGGACACGATATCGTGGTGAAAGGTGCCGAAGGCAGCACCGTATCGCTCTACGGCACCGACGGTCGTCTGCTCGATACCCGCAACTCTGCAGGCAGCGTCGAAAGCTTCCGCTCAGTATCTGCAGGAGCATACGTTGTCCGCGCCGGCGGTGCCGCTTCTGTGGTAATCGTAAAATAAACCTATAACAACGCTTTATCAATGATTTCAGAAAAAATCAATGGTATGGTGAAAGGAGGAGTGCTGCTGTCGGCAGCACTCCTTTCATCACTACCGGCTTTAGCTATACCGGCCCACGGCGGTCTGTCGGTAATCAATCAGTCCGACGGCACCTCGGTTACTTTCAGCCTGCTTGGCGATGAGTTCCGTGCGATGTATGTATCGGCCGACGGCTACCTTCTCCTCCCCGGCTCTCACGGAGATCTATTCTACGCCTGCCGTGCCGCCGACGGAAGTATCGTGCCGTCCGACGTGCTTGCCACCGACACTCCCGATGCCGCCACCGCCTCTTTCAAGGCTTCTATCGACAAAGAGAGTATCAAAGATTCGTTTGCAAGCGAATCGGCCCGAGAATCGGCTGCCCGCCGTGCCCGCGCAGTAGCCTCGCGAGCTCCCGATAATAAAATCAACGACTATCCCACAATCGGTGAGCAGAAGGTGCTGGTGATTCTCGCCCGCTTTGCCGATATCGACTTCTATACCCCCGATATTCATACGGCTATCGACCGCTCTCTCAACGAGCCGGGATATAACCACAACGGTTCGACGGGTAGTGTGCGCGACTATTTCATCGACAACTCCAACGGCCTCTATAAGCCCGAAATGGTTGTCTACGGTCCTGTGACACTGCCTCAGAATATGGAGTACTACGGTGCGCCCAACGGCCTTGCCCAGGACTCCCGTCCCGGCGAGATGATCCGTGATGCGTGCCGTCTGCTCGACGACGAAATCGACTTCAGTCAGTTCGACCTTGACCACGACGGAGAGATTGACAATGTGTACCTCTTCTTCGCTGGTTACAGCCAGGCCGACGGCGCCAACCCCAATACTATCTGGCCGCACGCCGCTCACGCCTGGGGACAGACACTCGCTACTTTCGACGGAGTTCGCCTCAACCACTACGCCTGCTCCAACGAAGTGGAATTCGGCACCAACAAACTGGTGAATATCGGTACGTTCTGTCACGAATTCTCGCACGTGCTCGGTCTGCCCGACCTCTATGCTACCGACTACTCGAATAAGGCTCATCCCGGCGAATGGTCTCTTATGGCTGAAGGCGGACGTCTGAACGACAGCCGTACTCCTCCCTGCATGAGCGCCTACGAGAGATACTCGCTCGGCTGGCTCGAGCCTACCGAGCTCGTACCTTCGGCAAAGAGTTTCGAGCTCCCCGATATCTCCGAGAACGAAGCGCTTATTCTCCGTTCGCCCACCAACCCCAAGGAGATTTTCATGTTTGAATATCGTGCGAAGAAAGGTTGGGACAGCTATATTCCCGGTCATGGCATGCTTGTATGGCATGTCGACTTTGATGCCGACCTATGGACTTCGAATATTGTCAACAACGATGCTTCGCACCAGTATATCGACCTCCTCGAAGCCAATAATTCCTACTATTCGCGCGAGGGCAATGCCTTCCCCGGAACCTCCGACGTTCGCTCTATTACCGACGCTACAACTCCCTCGCTGCGCGACTGGAGCGGCAAAGACAGCGGTATAGGTATATACAATATCACCGAGACTGCCGACGGCAAGGTGAAATTCAATGTCATCGACGCCTCGGCTAAACTTGCCACTCCCAAAGTTGCGTCGGCTACAGAGATTTCTCCAGTGTCGTTCGTTGCCAACTGGGAGGCTGTCGAAGGCGCCGACTCCTATGTGATAGACGTGTTCACTTCAACCCGCGTAGGTTCGTCGATTGTTCGCACCTATCTTCCCGACTATCGCGTGAAGGTTGTAGAGGGCGCTACTTTGCTCGAAGTGACAGGTCTCGAGCCCGCCACCACCTATTATTATTCGGTACGCGCAATGGGCGGCTCGCACATCAGCGAGTACAGCAACGACGCCATGGTGACAACCGGCGACAAGGATTTCCGTTTCTTTGCACCCGAAACCGATGCTCCCGCCGACGTATTCGGCACATCGTTCACCGCCAACTGGAAGGCTCTCGAAGGGGCTACAAGCTACTTCGTCACCGTCTATGAGGTGAGCGAGGGTGAGACAGAGACTTACACCAACGATTTCTCCGGCGAGACCGTAACTCCCTACGGCTGGACTGCCTCGGCAGCTTGCGCTATAAGCAACTTCTACGGAGGTGCGGCGCGGCCTGCTTTGACTATGGCCGGCGACCTCTACATCCAGTCGCCCGGCGACGAACGCGATATGGTTTCGGCCAAGTTCTGGTGCCGCGGCCTCACAAGCTCGTGGGACGACGTGAATGAGGTAGTCGTATCGGGTTATCGCGGACTCGGCGAGTGGATCGAACTGGACCGCATCTGGCCCGTATCTACCGACTCAAAGGGTGAGACCATAACTCTCTCTGCCGACGAATTTCCGGCTCCCGTTCACGCTCTCCGTATCGAGTTCAAGCGTCCCTACGGCTCGGGTACTCTCGTGGTAGACGATATCGAAGTAGTGCACGGCGCTACCTCGAAAGCCGTTGTTGAAGGCTATCAGGCCAAGAGCGTTGGCAATGTGCTCAGCGCCGAAATTACAGGTCTCAAGCCCGAAACACTCTATCACTACGTTGTATCCGCTACCGACGGCACACTTCAGTCGTCCGACTCTTGGGCACGCCCCGTGCGCACTACCAAGTTCTCGGGTGTTGAAGGCGTAAGCGCAGGCGGCAATGTCGCTGTAAGCGTAAGCGGCCTCGGCGTGACAGCTTCAAACGGCACCTCTGCCGATGCTGTAGTTGAAGTTTACGATATCGCCGGCATGAAAGTAGCTGCTGCTACTGTTGCGGCAGGCTCATCGGCAACCGTGAGTGTCCCCGCACGCGGCATCTATCTCATCAAAACTCCCGAAAAGGTTATCAAGGTGGTAATCTGATTCGCTGAGTGATACAAAATCAAACCGGGCAACAGGACGGCCGAATGGTGTTCCTGTTGCCCGGTTTCTATTTAGTCGGTCCTCCGACCGATACTTACATAAGCATGGGGGCGATGCGCTTGAGGGCGGCTATGAAAGCGTCTACCTCTTCGCGTGTATTGTAGAGGGCGAATGCCGCACGTACGGTGCCTTCGATGCCGAGGGTCTCCATGAGCGGCTGTGCGCAGTGGTGACCGGTGCGCACGGCAATGCCGAGCTGGTCGAGGAGAATACCCGTGTCGTAGTGGTGGGCTGTACCGATGAGGAACGATATTACTGCGCTCTTGCCGGGTGCCGTTCCGAAAATGCGCATGCCCGGAATTTCGAGCATACGCTCCGTGGCGTAGGTGAGCAGCGAATGCTCGTGAGCGGCTATCGCGTCGATGCCCACACTCTCCATATAGTCAATGGCACGTGCAAAGGCAGCGGCTCCTACATAGTCGGGAGTACCGGCTTCGAACTTGAAGGGGAGGTCGGCCCACGTTGTGCCCGAGAAGCTTACGTGGCCTATCATCTCGCCGCCGCCCTGATATGGAGGCATGGCTTCGAGCAGTTCTTTGCGTCCGTAGAGCACGCCTATACCCGTGGGGCCGTACATCTTGTGCGATGAAAAGGCGTAGAAGTCTGCGCCTATTTCCTGCACGTTTATCTTGAGGTGCGCTATGGCCTGGGCGCCGTCGACAAGTATTTTCGCTCCGTGGTTGTGGGCGTATTCCGCCATTTCAGTCACAGGATTCACCGTACCGAGTACGTTGGATACGTGGGTGACGGCCACAAGACGTGTGCGGGGTGTGAAGAGTGCGCGGTAGGCCTCGATATCGAGCGAGCCGTCGGGAAGTATGGGCACTACTTTGATAGCGATGCGCTTGCGACGCTGCAGCAGCTGCCAGGGCACAATGTCGGAGTGGTGCTCCATGACGGTGAGAATAATCTCGTCGCCGTCTTCGAGCATGTCGCCGAATGACGAGGCCACGAGGTTGATACTCTCGGTAGTGCCGCGGGTGAAGATTATCTCCTCGGTGCTCGCTGCGCCTATGAAGGCTCTCACGCGCTCGCGGGTATGCTCCATGGCCGCCGTGGCTTCCTGCGAGAGGCAGTGCACGCCGCGGTGAACGTTGGCCTTGGAGGTATAGTATATGCACTCGATGTCTTCCACCACGGCGCGCGGCGTCTGGGTGGAGGCGGCGTTGTCGAGGTATATCAGAGGCTTGCCGTTGACCTTCCGCGTGAGTATGGGGAAGTCGTGGCGGAGCGCTTCAACGTCGAAATTTTTCATGAGCGAGCGTTTTAGTCCTGATTCTTGATTGAACGGCAAGCCGAAGCGCAGGCATCGCACGAAGCGGCTGCACCGCTCAGGCGTTTTTCGACAAGCACGTGGAGGCGCTGGCGCAGCACTTCGTAGGAAATATTGTCGATAACGTCGGCCATGAAAGCCTGTGTGAGCATATTGCGTGCTTCGGTGGCGGGAATGCCTCGGCTCTGCATGTAGAACATTGCGCGATCGTCGAGCTGACCGGTAGTGGCACCGTGTCCGCACTTCACTTCGTCGCAGTATATTTCGAGCTGAGGAGCAGCTGTCATGCGGGCTGTCTCGCCGATAAGTAGGTTGCGGTTGGTCTGTACGGCATCGGTGAAAGCAGCGCCTTCCTCGACTATAATCTTGCCGCCGAAACCGCCGCGAGACTCATCGTAGAGAGCGTTCTTGAAGAGCTGGCGGCTTGTGCAGTGGCATGCGGAGTGGCGCAGTGTCACCTGATTGTCGACTATCTGGGCGCCGGCACAGATAGCAAGTCCGCCGAGCACGGTTTCTGCATGGTCGCCTTCTACATTAATATTATATTCATTGCGGGTAATGCCGCCGTGAAGATATATAGTGTGTGCACTGAATCGCGAATCGGCGGCCTGGTGAACGTTGAGTCGCCACCAGCGGCGCGATACCGATGTATTTTCTTCAATATCGTAGAGTTCTACCGATGCGTTGGGTGCAACCAGTACGTCGATAACCTCGAGGCTGAGCTGCTCCACGGTCTCCGAGAGAGTGTGGTCGCAGAGAAGCAGACGCATGTCCGAACCCTCGTCGGCGAGTATCACGATACGTCGTGCCGAAAGCATGGGCGAAGTCGAGGCCGCTATGTTGACGAGCTGAAGAGGGCGCTCGAGGTGCGCGCCTTTTGCAAGGTGAACGAGCACGCCGTCGGAGAGCAGCATGGCGTTAAGAGCCGACGCGAGATCGGTGGTTTCGAGTGCCTTTGCCACGGCTTTCTGCAGGTGAGCGGGAACGCTGCGTAGCGAGCATACGGTCACTCCCTCGGGGAGATTGACCGTGAGTTCGTCGGTGGGCAGGAATGAATCGTTGGCAACTACGGCGGGAAGACTGTTGATAGTCGTCACTCCGCAGCGCAGAGCCGAGTCGATATCGGCGGGAGTGTCAACACCGAATATATTCACTCCGTAGTCGGGAGCCGCGAGTGCGTGGGGCGAGACAGGCTCTACGCCTGTAGGGTCGGAATGATAAGCCTCGGCAGCCTTTACGGCAGCTTCATAGCCGCGGCGGTTGATGCCGTCGATGAAGTCGGAGGCCGATTTGCGTCCGGCGCGATGTTCGTGCCAGAGCGCAGTGTACTGTTTGAAACTGTCTGCGTGGCTCATCATTCGTTGTCGACTTGTTCTTTAATCCAGTCGTAGCCCTTCTCTTCGAGTTCGAGGGCGAGCTCGGGACCACCCGAGTACACGATGCGACCCTTGTAGAGGATGTGTACGAAGTCGGGCTTGATGTAGTCGAGCAGACGCTGGTAGTGAGTGATGACAATAGTGGCGTTGCGGTCGGTGCGGAGCTTGTTCACGCCGCCGGCCACGATGCGGAGGGCGTCGATGTCGAGACCCGAGTCTGTTTCGTCGAGGATAGAGAGCTTGGGCTCGAGTACTGCCATCTGGAAGATTTCGTTGCGCTTTTTCTCACCGCCGGAGAAACCTTCGTTTACCGAGCGCGACGCGAGTTTATTGTCGAGTTCGACGATAGCACGCTTCTGGCGCATGAGCTTGAGGAAGTCGGCAGCCGACATCGGGGGCTCGTTGAAGTATTTGCGCTTGGCATTTACGGCTGCACGCATGAAGTTTACCATAGTAACGCCGGGGATTTCCACGGGGTACTGGAAGGAGAGGAAGAGGCCTTCGTGGCTGCGGTCTTCGGGTGAGAGAGCCAGAAGGTCTACGCCGTTGAGGGTGGCCGAACCGCCGGTGACCGTGAAACGCGGGTCTCCTGCAAGAACGCCCGAGAGGGTACTCTTGCCCGAGCCGTTGGGGCCCATGATTGCATGTACTTCGCCGGGGCGGACAGTGAGGTTGATGCCCCTGAGTATTTCTTTGCCGTCGATACCGGCACGTAAATCGCTTACTTTGAGTAAATCTTCCATATCTTGTGCGGTGTTTCCGCTAATTCTTTTACGTGTTTAAATTCTTTATCCTACGCTTCCTTCGAGCGTGATTGCGAGAAGTTTCTGAGCCTCTACGGCAAACTCCATAGGAAGTTTGTTCATCACTTCCTTTGCGTAGCCGTTGACGATGAGTGCCACGGCTTCTTCGGTGGGGATGCCTCGCTGATTGCAGTAGAAAATCTGCTGCTCGGAGATTTTGGAGGTAGTGGCTTCGTGTTCGACTACCGCCGACGCATTGGCCACGTCAATCACGGGGAAGGTGTGGGCGCCGCAGGTGTCGCTCAGGAGGAGTGAGTCGCACTGGGTGTAGTTGCGCACGCCGGCGGCGTCTTTGGCAACTTTCACTAGGCCGCGGTAGCTGTTCTGGCTGTGGCCGGCAGAGATACCCTTCGATACGATAGTCGAGCGGGTGTTTGAGCCGGTATGTATCATCTTGGTGCCGGTGTCGGCCTGCTGGCGGTTGTTGGTGACGGCCACGGAGTAGAATTCGCCGATCGAACCTTCGCCCGCGAGGATGCACGAGGGATATTTCCAGGTGATAGCGGAGCCTGTCTCTACCTGTGTCCACGAGAGTTTGGAATAGTCACCGCGGCACAGACCGCGCTTGGTCACGAAGTTGTACACGCCGCCACGACCTTCGGCGTCGCCGGCATACCAGTTCTGCACGGTAGAGTATTTTACTTCGGCGCGGTCTTCCACTATTATCTCCACGATTGCGGCATGGAGCTGGTTCTCATCGCGCATAGGAGCCGTACAACCTTCGAGGTAGCTCACGTAAGCATCGTCGTCGGCCACGATGAGGGTGCGCTCGAACTGACCCGTACCCGATGCGTTGATTCGGAAATATGTGGAAAGTTCCATCGGGCAACGCACGCCTTTGGGAATGTACACGAATGAGCCGTCGGAGAATACTGCCGAGTTGAGGGCGGCGTAGAAATTGTCGCGATAGCTCACCACTTTGCCGAGGTATTTGCGCACGAGGTCGGGATATTCTTTTACGGCTTCGCTGAACGAGCAGAAGATGATGCCGAGCTCCGCCAGACGCTCGCGGTGTGTGGTCTTTACCGAAACCGAGTCCATTACGGCGTCTACGGCCATGCCCGAGAGTGCTTTCTGTTCCTCGATAGGAATACCGAGGCGGTTGAAAGTGTCTATGAGGGCCGGGTCTACTTCGTCGAGACTCTGAGGCGCCGTCTTGGCTTTGGGAGCGGCATAGTAGCTGATAGCCTGAAAGTCGATTTCGGGGATGTCGAGATGCGCCCACTCGGGAGGAGTGAGAGTAAGCCAGTAGCGGTATGCCTTGAGGCGGAAGTCGAGGAGCCACTCGGGCTCGCCTTTCTTGGCTGAGATAAGACGGATAACGTCCTCGTTGAGACCGGCGGGTATAACCTCGGTGTCGATGTCGGACGTAAAGCCGTATTTATATTCACCGGAAGTAGCTTTTGATATAAGCTCTGTGTCTGTTTCCGGTTTGTTCTGTTCTATGTTGTCGTTCACTGTAGAAGTGTTTTATAGTCTGTCAATGTTTAACAATCAGTCGCGCATTTCGGTTGCCATATAGCCCATGACGCTGGGTGCAAAACTTGCCACGGTAGTGCGCCACGGCTTGGTGGGGGTGGCGAAGTGCGTCCTGTCGGCAGGTACGGCAAGGAGGTAGACGTTTACCGCGATGCTTGCGAGGAGCAGCCATACTCCTACCGAGAATACCGCTCCGGCGATACGGTCGACCAGACGGATGTGCAGCGTGCCGAAAAGTTTTACTATCATCCCTGCAAGGAGTCGCACCACAAGCAATACCGCTATAAAGAGCAGTATGTACAGCCCGACGCGGTAGGCCTCGGCATGTGCTGCGGCGGGATTTACAAACCGCGCCACCAGTGTAGGTCCGAAGAGCCTGCAGACCACAATACCGAGTATGATACCGCAGATTGTGCCTGCCTGATGTATGAAACCTTTCATGGCGCCGACGATAGCTGCCACGAGAATCACGCCAAGTATAATTATATCGAGAGGACTCATTATTTTTCAACTGCTTTTGATGATGCAAAATTACGAAAAATAATTGTTCTTCGCAATGCGCGCGTACTATATATGAACGCATGACGCCCGCACAACCGTCGATTCGGTGTGCGGGCGCCGCAATAAGGTGTAGTAGAGGATTATTCCTGAACGAGAGCTACGATAAGTTCTTTCTCATCTTCGGGGTCCTGACTGAGAGTGATTTTGCCTTCGCGGGCAAGCCAGCCGAGGGCTGCGAACACTTCTTTATCTTTGAGCTTGGTTATTTTTTTGAGCTGCTTGATTCCGAGGGCGTCTGTGCCGTTGAGGGCTACCCATACAGTTCCGGCATCGGTGCCGATTTTTTCAGTGTTCATGTTGTATGTATTTTAGTTAGACAAAAAATCAATAGCGTCGATATTTCGGTTACTTTACGCCACAAAATTAGTAAATAAAGTTTAATTCCGATATCTGTGTATATAACAAATTTGACAATATTTTTGTTTTGTCGCTCTATATTATTGATAGTCAACGGTTAAGAATCATTTTGCAAAAATGCTTTATAATGCGTAATTTTGCAGTCCTTAATACCTAACTACTCGAATAACAAGACATGTCGGATATTTATGATATACGCCGCTACGGCAAAATTGCATTTCTTATAGCGTCGGCCTCTGTGGTTGCGCTCTTCCTGTATTTCTCCGACGGTCTTATCCGCGACCTTTCGAAAGTGGAGCGCGAACGCATGCAGCTGTGGGCCGATGCCACCCGCGAGCTCGCGGCGGTGTCGATGGGTGAAGGCGAGATGACCGACATCGACTTCCTTCTCGGTATCATTCAGAGCAATACCACCATTCCCGTGCTGCTTACCGATGACGAGGACCATATACTCAATCAGCGAAATTTCACTCTGCCCGTCAAAGAAGATGATGCCGAGTTCGGTATCCCCACCGATGAGCGGAATGTGGAATTTCTCAACAGACGTCTGCAGGCTATGAAGTCGGGTCCTAACAAAATCGAGATAGAGATAGGGGAGGGTATGGTGCAATATCTTTACTACGAAGATTCGACGCTGCTCAAGCGCATAAGTATTTTCCCTTATATCCAGCTCCTTGTGATGCTTGCTTTTATCGCCGTGGTATATTTCGCGGTGCTGTCGACCAAAAAAGCGGAGCAGAACAAGGTGTGGGTCGGACTCTCGAAAGAAACTGCTCATCAGCTCGGTACACCTATTTCATCGCTTATGGCGTGGATGGAGCTCCTGCCTGAAATGGGTGTGGACGCCGATACTCTTGCCGAGATGAATAAGGATGTTAACCGCCTGAGTACCATTGCCTCGCGATTCTCTAAGATCGGTTCGGAGCCGCGTATGGACAACGTCGACCTCAACGAAGTTGTGGCCGAAGCTGTGGACTATATGAAGACTCGCATATCGGGTCGCGTGACCCTTACCTGCACCCTTTGGCCGTCGCCTATGCGCGTGCTGGCTTGTCCGCCCCTGCTTGAGTGGGTGCTCGAGAACCTTATAAAGAATGCTGTAGACGCTATGGAAGGGTCGGGCTCCATAGATGTGACTCTCGGCTCGACTCCCGTTGCCGACTTCATAGAGGTAAAAGACACCGGCAAAGGTATCAGCCGCAAGAATCAGAAGGCGGTGTTCAATCCCGGATATACCACTAAGAGCCGCGGCTGGGGTCTCGGCCTGACTCTGGCCAAGCGAATTGTGGAGCAATACCACCGCGGCCGGATATTTGTGAAACATTCGGCGCCGGGCGTAGGTACTACTTTCCGTATCGACCTGCCTAAAGCGTAATTATTCGTTGTCTTCGGGATTGTGCTTGAGGAGTCTGAGAAGGGCGCATCGGTCGGTGATTCTCAGCTCTTTATTATCGTGATAACCTATTATTCCCATTTCTGCCATTCGTGAGATTGCCGTCTCGAATGTGGCCCTCTGCACGCCGAACAGTGAACAGAGGTCGCGTTTGGCGCAGGAGAGAGTTATATCTCTGCCGTCGTGCTGGGTGAGTGCCGAAATCCAGAATGCAATTCGTTCTTCGATATTGCCGGTGGTAAGCGAGAGTATGCCCTGCATCGACTTCTGTGCGTTGGCAGCCAAGGCGTTGAGGTAGTTGAACATAAACACCTGGTCGCTGTAGAGTATCGTCAGATAGTCCTGCTTGTCGATTTGCAGTATGCCGGTACTCTCTATGGCCTCAACGGTGCACGGATATTCGGTAGTGCGCCCGAAAAGGAACTCGGGAGTTATCACCGTCGGTGCCTCAAGCGTCTGCGAGACGGCGAAGCGGCCGCTTTCATTTTCGATAGTAGACCTTACCGACCCGGAAATCACGAATGTTATATGATTACAAGGAGAGCCGGCGCGGATAATTGTCTCTCCTGCCGGATATTTCAGGAAGTGAAATTTTGATTCACCTACCGTCTTTGAAAGGCGTTGATGCGATACTCCGCGGAATAGCGGCAACTCCATCAGGAGTTCAAACATGCTTGCCATATCTTTGTGCTTATAGTATTTTATGATTATTAATTAACAAAATTAACGACTTTTACTCATATATGGTTCGTATTAGGCAAGAAAAATTTCGGAAAGGTCTGAAAACAAGGCAGGACGTCTTCTCACGAGGACGTCCTGCTGCGTTTTAATTGATTTAAAACAATTACATAACTAACATAAAACACATTTTTTTATTTCTTTATGGAGCGACCCATATCGACTATGTTCCTGCCATGGGAGTATGGAAGCATGTGGTGTCGAAAAAAGGTCGGATTACCATTAAGTACTAACAATCTATACTAACCCTAAAACTGAATATAAAAAATGCATCTTTCTTTCTGCACTGCAAAATTACAATCTAATCAAGAGTTTTTCGCAGTCATGTGATGCAAATATAAATCGTGTGCGGGTCTGTATAAATTGAAATATTTGATTATGAGATGAATACGCAAAAAGACGTGTGCACGGAATATAAATGAATATATTAACTCACAGAGCTTATATTCATCACGTTTTGCTCGAAATTCTCTCTATCGACTGCCTTCGCCTTGAGACGGTTTCGATAAGCGTAGATAGTGTTGAGCGACAGATTGAGCACCTGAGCTATGCGCGAACTTTCCTCAATGCCCAGTCGCATAAATGCAAGGATTCGCAGGTCGGTGTTGAGCAGTTCGCCCTCTTTTAAGGTAATCTGCTTGTCGGGGTCGAGCAGTTCGTTTACCTGGTTGATAAAGTCGGGGTATATGTGGAGGAATGCGTTGTCGAACACTTCGTAGAATTCGCGGCTCTGCTCCTCGACGAATTTTCCTGACTTGGTCATGCGGTAAAGTTCGTCGGCTTGTCCGGCTGCGAGTTTGCGCGCGGCTATCTTGCAGAACTGATTGAGCTTATCCATATATATGGAGCACAGCTGCAGGAATTGACTGATGTACACCTCCTTGGTATCGTTGGCCGCTTTCAGACTTGCCTGGAGTCGCTCCATTTTCTTCATCTCGTGCCGTAGTACGAAGAGCGATGCAATGAGTCCGATTGTCAGACAGGAGATGAGCCCGAGCACCCAGTAAATGCTTGAGCGCCATGTTGAGATACTTGCAGCATGCGCAGTCTCGATGAATGGCAGTGAGCGGGCCGTGTCGATCATTCGGAGGGGTGCGCCACATTCTACCGCATTGGCCAGCGCACTTGATATGCAACGGTAGGCCTCGTTTACTTTTCCTTGAGAATACAGGAGTTTGCCGAGTTCCTGGAGGGATAGTACATCGCGGGTGGCCGAGCTTATGTCGGATATTGCCGAGAGGCCGAGATAGTAAGCGCTTTTTTCCACGTCGCCGTTAGCCCGTGCTATTGTTGAAAGATGATAGGCGGCGCGTGCGCGGAGCTTGCTGTTCTCAGGCTCGGATTCTATTATTTCCTCGAGAAGTATGCGGGCTGCTTCGCGCTTGCCTGTCAGCAGATTATATTCGCCGAGATTATACTTGTATTCTGCCGACTCTTTGGGAAGTACGGCAATAAGTTCTTTTTGCAGGCGCTCGACCTCTCGCTCATGCTGTACACTGATGTGCGGATGTCCCTCGAAAAAGGACACTATGTAGCTGTGCATCTGTCGCCCGCTATCGTAGTACGACGATAATAGTTCGGGAGGAATGCTTTCGGGGTCTATAGAGTTATACTCTTTGACGGCAAGATCGTTCAGGCCCGCAAGGGGCAGGCAGGCGGCATGCTTCCAGAGAAAATGGTCGCGCAGCGATCCCTTGCTTGAGTCGATTCCGAGTTGAAGATAGTAGAGGGCTGAGTCGTTGTTGAACGAAGTGTAGGCATCCGCCACTTCCATGAGCAGAGTCGGAGTAAAGCTTGAGCGGTTTCCTATGTCTACCAGGCTGTCGATACGGTGCTGACGCTCCTCGATAAAGAGATTTCGCTTGTTGAGAAGACCGTCGAGACGCGCCAGTGTGGCTTTCGCTGCCGGTTCGGCGCCATAGCCGAGCGCTGCAACCGCCGTGAGTAGAAATATGACTATGCCGCAACGCATCTTTGGGACTATTGGGCGGGATTGAGACGCGAAACTATATCGTCGGTGGCGATGAGTGTCATCACGGGGAGGCCGTCGGGAGTATACGACGGTTCGGCACAGCGGAAGAGGTCGGCGACTATGGCCTCGGCTTCACGTGCCGAGAGGGGTTGCTGCGCTTTGATAGCCGCACTGCGAGCCATTGCTGCGGCAAGCGGGCGCGAGAGCGATTCGGCTGCAGAAGGGTTGCTCTCAGCCTCGGCAATCAGACTTACAAGCAGTTCTGCCGAGTTCACGCTCGCAAGAGGTGCGGGCACGGCCTTGATGGACCAGCGGGTGGCCGTGTCTGGGGTGAGTCCGAAGCCCATATCCTCGAGTTTCGGAAGGAGTTCAGTGAGCAGCGCACCCTGCGAAGCCGATATTTCGAGGTCTTCGGGGAATATGAGGGTTTGTGAAGCCATACGCCCTTCGGCAAGCATTGCCGAGTAGCGCTCGAAAAGTATGCGGATGTGGGCGCGGCGCTGCGAGATAACCATCAGGCCGGAGTGCGTGCCCGTCACTATGTAGCTGTTCTGCAGCTGCATACAAGTAGGGGAGTCGGCTTCGACCTTAAAGATTTCGGGTTCGTCGGGTATAGCCGCAGGCTGTTCGTTGTAAGCACTTTCGCGGCGGGTGTTGAAACTCTCATATAGTTTGTCCCAATCCTGAGCCGGACGGTTCATTGCCGACGGACGCCAGCTGATGCCAGCAGAACTTGCGGAAGCGTGCTGTGCTGGTTCTTCGGCAGGAGCCGCTTTGAACGGATTGAAAGCGTCGTCGAAATCTTCTTTCGGCATAGCCATTGCCGCCTCCGCCGCGGGGTCGAAAACGGGGATGTCAGGAGCATCGTTGAAGTCGAAATCGAGGGCTCCGGCCGCCTGAGTTTTTCCGAGGGTCTCGCGTATCGCAGCCTCGAGAATCTGCCAGATCGCCTGCTCGTGCTCGAACTTAATCTCGTGTTTCTGCGGGTGAATATTTACGTCGATTGTCGACGGGTCTACTTCAAAATTTATGAAGTAAGATGGCTGAGAATCAGGAGCAATAAGTTGCTCGAAGCACTTCATTATAGCCTTGTGGAAGAACGGATGACGCATGTTGCGCCCGTTGACAAATAGGAATTGCTGCGCACCGCGTTTTTTGGCGAAGCGCGGCAGCCCCACAAAACCGTCGATTTTCACGAGCGATGTCTCTGTCGATACCGCCGCAATCTGGCTCTCGAGATTTTTTCCGAAAAGAGCACCGATGCGCTGCTTGAGAGTGCCTGCACGGAACTGATGCAGAGTCACATCGTTGTGTATCAGCGTAAAGTCGATATTTGTATTCACGAGGGCAAGACGCTCGAATTCACGCAGAATATGGCTCAGCTCAATGCTGTCTTTCTTTAGAAATTTTCGGCGGGCGGGCATGTGGAAGAAAATATTCTTCACCATAAGATTTGTGCCCGGCACGCACGACGCCGGCTCCTGACTCTCGAATTTCGACTCTGAAATCAGCAGGCGGGTGCCTATCGTATCGTCGTGGCGCATGGTGCGGAGGTCTATCTGCGCGACCGCTGCCACAGAGGGGAGTGCTTCGCCGCGGAAGCCCATGGTATGAAGGCTGTAGAGGTCGGTCGCCGACGAGATTTTGCTCGTGGCATGACGCTCGAAAGCCATGCGGGCGTCGGTGGGCGACATGCCGCAACCGTTGTCCACCACCTGTATGAGGGTGCGTCCCGCGTCTTTAAGAATTATCTGAATTGCTGTGGCTCCTGCGTCTACGGCATTCTCCACCAGTTCTTTGATGACCGATGCCGGACGCTGTATCACTTCTCCTGCGGCAATCTGATTGGCCACGGAGTCGGGCAACAGTCTTATTACGTCGCTGTTCATGATTCGGGTTTAAGAGAGGATTACCAGAGGCGACGACTCAAGTCTCGGGAGAGCCTCCACCGAGAGTCTGTCCTGCTGGAATTGGTTTGCAGCAAGCGCTATGCCTGCACCTTCGAGAGCCGCCCGAACGGTGTCGAGAGCTATCTTCGGGGTATTGTTGTCCTGGCTGAGGTGGCACAGGAATATCTTGCGGAGTGTCTTTGCCTGAGCTATTTCAGCAAGGAAACGGGCTGTGTCGGCATTGTCGAGATGTCCCGATTCCGATGCGATGCGCGCTTTGAGGTGCTGGGGATATCGGCCCGTGCGCAGCATCTCGGCATCGTAGTTGCTTTCAATCATCAGGTGAGTGGCCATGCGTATGTAGTGGTCGGCACGTGGTGTGATGATACCCGTATCGGTGGCTACTACAAAGTGTACGCCTTCGCCGTCGATAGCGAAGCCGGCATTATCTGTGCCATCGTGACTGGTCTCGAAGGCCGTTACTTTGAAGGCCCCGAGAGTGAACGGAAACTCCTTGTAGATAGGCGTATGGAAATCCTTGATACGTCGCGATACGCTGTGTCGGCGCAGAAGACCGTTGAAAGCCTTCGGCGTGGCGTAGAGTCGCATGTGGTGATTGTAGCGGAGGATGGCGTAGGCGAAGCGCACATGGTCGCTGTGGTCATGCGTCAGCAGTATACCCTTGATAGTCAGAGGGTCGATGCTGTTCGCCGCCAGTTGCTCCATGACGTATTTATTGTCGACTCCCGCGTCGATGAGTATGCCGCACGACGGAGTGCCGATATACGAGCAATTGCCGCTGCTGCCGCTGCCGAACGACATAAACCGCACCTTTTCGGCTACAGTCAGTTCGCTGTCGTCGAGCGGCTTGAGCTCGCTGTCGCCTTCGGGTGCCTGAGGTACGTCGAAGAGACCGGGCTGTGCGGCCCAGAATGCTTCAGAATTATGGGAGCGTCGCCTGCGTGTCATTGCCTGTAGAGGAGGAATATTGCCGGACGCTTGGCGTAGTCGTACGTCGCTGTTTTCCAGGCTTTGACCGGGCGGGTTATTATGGACTGGCTTTCGCCTGTGATATCGGCTGCAACGCACAGCAGCATGTCGCCGGGGAGCTTGGATGCGAGCTCGGCTATAAGCTTGTTGTTGCGGTAGGGAGTCTCTATGAATATCTGGGTCTGACACCTCGAGCGGATGTCATGCTCCATTTGCTTGAGGGCTGCCGTACGCTTCGAGGGGTCTATAGGGAGGTAGCCTAAGAAGCAGAACGACTGGCCGTTGAAGCCCGAACCCATGAGCGACATGAGTATGCTCGACGGGCCCACGAGCGGCACCACTTCAAGTCCGCGGCGCTGAGCCACGGCCACAAGGTCGGCACCGGGGTCGGCCACGGCGGGGCATCCCGCTTCGCTGATTATACCTATATCGTTGCCCTCGAGAGCCGGAAGAATCATAGCCTCGACGGTAGCTGCGGGGGTGTGCTCGTTGAGCACCTCGAAGTGCAGGCTGTCGATGTCGATATTGCGGTTGCAGGCTTTGAGAAATCGCCGTGCCGTACGCAGCTCTTCCACAACAAAATACTTCACCCCGGAGATAAGATCGATATTTCTCTGAGGTAGCACATCGGCGGCAGGGCAGGGCGCCATTGTCGACGGGAACAAATATATTTTTCCTGTGGCCATATCTGACTACAAAATTAAGAAAAAATCTCCGTGCGGCAAAAATAGATAAGCCGAAATTTCCACCTGCTCTTTCCCCGCGTCGGTTCTATACCCCGAAATTGCTGTATCACGGGAAGTAATTTTGTGCTCGAATACAAATTTACACCAAATGGAACACGTAATTTTTCTCTCGCTCGACCTCGGAAAGGTTCTCGGCAAACTCACAAAAATCACACGCAAAATAAGGAAAAAGCACCTTCGCAAAGGCTTCGACAGCGTGTGCACAGGCCTCGAAAAGTTTCTTATATCTTCGAAATATCTCCGCACGCGCGGCAACGACGGCATACGCGGGTTTATAAAACTGAAAGCCGACAGGAGCTATACGGGCTACAGCTGGATGCGAAACGATGCGGAGGTCGCAGTGGCTATAGCCGCGCTCTACGCATGCACCGGCGACGATTTCTATCGCGATACTCTCGATGCCATGATTGCCACGATGCTACACACAATTCAGGAGCCCGAGTGGGAAGTGGAGCAGGACCTTGGATGACGCCGACGCCAGATAAGATGCTCTACCACACCGCGAGTCAGCAGGTAGGCGTTGAACGCAAGCCATAGGCCCGAATTGCCCAGAAGTGTGTGAAGTGCGAACCAAAGTATAAAGAAGACCGCAATAGCTGCGGCCATCGAAACGAGCATGCCGCGCGAGGCCACAGTGCCGACGAAAATCCCGTCCCATATAAAAGCTGAGAAGCCGCAGAAGGGGAGCACTACCGCCCACGGCAGATATTCGCGGGCAACCTCAACCACATGCCTGTCTTCGGCCAATATTCCCATAAACCACTCCCCTGCAAAAGCGTAGAGCAACGCGAATATTACGGCGAAAAGCAGCCCTGTCTGCAAAAGTGCTTTTACAAGGCTTCCGAGGCGAACGCTGTCGCTCGCACCTGCATATTTGCCGGCGAGAGCCTCTCCGGCGTATGCAAAGCCGTCCATAAAAAATGAGAAAAGCATAAAGAGCTGCAGCAGAAGGGTGTTGGCCGCGAGTATGTCGGGACCGCTCACAGCGCCTGCGTGGGTAAACCATACCGTCACAGCCACAAGGCAGCACGTGCGCAGAAAGAGGTCTGAATTCAGTTTGAAAAATGCGGCGAGCGTACGCCGCTCGAATACCTTGCGCAAGGGCATGAGGCGCGGACGGAATCGGAAATATATTATTGATGCTCCGCACAGAGCTCCCGCCCATTGTGCAGCGGTAGTACCCGTGGCCACGCCTTCGATTTTCCACCCGAGGCGGAACACGAGCCACAGACTCACCGCTATGTTTACTATATTGCCCGCCACGGCCATGACGAGCGCTGCCTTCGAATCCTGCATGCCTACAAACCAGCCCGCCATAACATACGTGGCCATTACAGCCGGAGCACCCCATATACATATGTCGAAATATCGCGCGGCCAACTTGGCGGTGGCATCATCGGCATCCATAAACTGCAACACGACGTCGCAGAGCGGCCTTGAGAACACAATCATGGCTACTCCGATTATCAGGGCAATGACGAGGGAGCGCCAAAGCACCAGAGCCTCGCGGTCTTTATCCGCCGCCCCGTAGGCGGTGGCCGTAAGTCCGCTCGTGCCCATGCGCAGGAAGTTGAACACCCAGTAGAGCATGTTGAACATGGTGCCTCCCACGGCTATGGCACCTATATATACAGGAGCGCCGATGTGGCCTGTGACGGCCACATCGACGAGACTCATGAGTGGGGTAGTGAGATTCGATACTATTGCCGGGAGGGCGATAGCAGCTATCTCACGCCAATGATTATTTTGCCTTGCGCGATGCAAAGTAGAGGAAACAGATAAGGGCTGCGTAAGCTACCAGACCGAGAATCTGAGGACCGAATTCCTCGCCGTCGGAAGGTATCTCTGCGCCTGCGAAGATTGTGATAGCTGCGAGCACGCCGAAGAGTGCGCCGCCGGCAATAAGACCCGATGAAATGAGGGTACCGCGGTCGGTGCGCGCACGGCATACTTCGGGATCTTTGGAGCTGTGGCTCACGAAGTGGTTGATAAGACCGCCCACAAGCATCGGGGTATTGAGCTGGAGGGGAAGGAACATACCGAGGCAGAATGCGAGGGTAGGTATGCCGAGCCAGTTGAGGAGAAGTGCGAGGATAGCACCGGTGATATAGAGTGTCCAGGGAGTGGCGCCGCCCATCATCATGGGTTCAATCACCTTGGCCATAGCATTGGCCTGAGGAGCTGCCATAGCACCGGGGCCGGTGAAGCCGTACACCTTGTTGAGCATGATCATGACGCCGCCTACTGTGGCTGCAGAAACGAGAGTGCCGAGGAACTTCCATGTCTCCTGCTTCTTGGGGGTGGAGCCGAGCCAGTAGCCGATTTTGAGGTCGGTTACGAAGCCGCCGGCCATTGAGAGCGCGGTGCAGACCACGCCGCCGAGTACCATTGCGGCTACAATGCCGGAGGTGCCGTTGAGGCCGATTGCCACAAACACACCCGAGGCGATGATGAGGGTCATAAGTGTCATACCGCTCACCGGGTTACTGCCCACGATAGCGATAGCGTTGGCGGCTACGGTGGTGAAGAGGAAGGCGATAACGGTAACTACCACCCAGGCCACGAGTGCCTGCCAGAATACGTGTATTACGCCGAGCCAGAAGAAGATAAGTACGCCGATGAGGGTGATTGCCGACATATATACGATGTGCTTCATCGAGATATCGGTCTGCCAGCGTGGTGTGGTACCCTTGGTCTGAGCGCCTTTGAGTTCGCGGGCGGCAAGACCGGCAGCCTGAGCGATGATGCTGCGCGACTTGATGATACCGAGGATACCGGCCATGGCGATACCGCCGATACCGATCATACGGGCGTATTCCGAGAAGATAGCGTTGGGGCTCATTGCCGCGATTTCAGCAGAACCGTAGGTGCCCATAAGGGGGATGATAAACCACCATACGAATGCCGAACCGGCAAAGATTACGAAGGCGTATTTAAGACCTACGATATATCCCAGACCGAGCACTGCGGCACCGGTATTACATGAGAATGCAAATTTGGTCTTGGCAGCAAGAGTCTGGCCCCAGGAGTATGCAGTGGTGGTCACAACCTCTGTCCACCAGCCGAGAGTGGCAATGATGTAGTCGTAGAGACCGCCGATAAGAGCGGCGATGAGAAGTACCTTACCCTGCGATTTGCCGCCTTTGTCGGCAACGGCTCCGCGACCGCTGAGTAGCACCTGAGTAGTGGCGGTTGCTTCGGGGAAAGGATATTTGCCGTGCATGTCCTTCACAAAATATTTACGGAAGGGGATGAAGAAGAGTATGCCGAGCATGCCGCCGAAGAGTGAACTGAGGAACACTTCAAGGAAGTCGACGGAAATCTCGGGATAGGTTGCCTGCAGAATGTAGAGGGCGGGAAGGGTGAAGATAGCACCTGCTACAATCACGCCCGAGCAGGAGCCGATAGACTGGATGATAACGTTCTGACCGATAGGGTCTTTCTTAAACTTGCTCGTAAGGCTTACGGCGATGATAGCAATGGGGATGGCTGCCTCGAATACCTGACCTACTTTAAGGCCGAGATATGCGGCTGCAGCACTGAAAACCACTGCAAGAATCAGACCGGTAGTAACGGAGAAAGGCGTTACTTCGGCGTACTCGCGCGCCGGGTGCATGATAGGGCGATATTCTTCGTCCTCACCAAGTTCGACGAACGCGTTTTCCGGCAGGTCGATAGGGTCTACATCTTCCACCGGGATGTCGTTTGGCAGTTTGTCTGCTTTCATTGTATGAGATATTATTGGTTTATTTCACAGGGATTTTGAGCTTCTGACCGGCGTTGATATTGTCATTCTTCAGATTGTTGGCCTTCTTGATAGCGGCAACTGTCACGCCGTAGCGCTTGGCAATCTTCGAGAGGTTCTCACCCTTGCGCACGGTGTGGGTCTGAGCTTTGGGCGCTGCAGGTTTGCTCGTGCTTGTAGTGGCCTTGGGAGTGCTCTTGGCCTGGGTGGTCTGCTTGGCAGGAGCCGGGGTGGCAGGCTGAGTCTCCTGTGCGGGTGTGCTGAAAGCTGCTGCCACATTGCTGCTTACCGTAGCGGTCGAGTCAGTGGTCTCGCCTGCTGCTTCGGGCTGTTCGGGCGACACGAGGCTTGTGCTGTCGGTTGCCGTTACCTGAGTGTTGTCGGGCTGCGGTTCTTCTGTCTGCGGCTTGTAGCGGCGCTGTACGGTCTTGATTTTCAGCGTGCGGCCGGTCTTGACTGTATTGCCAATTTTATTGTTTTTCTTGATTGACGATATAGTCACGCCATATTTGGACGCGATTTTGGCAAGGGTCTCACCCTTCTTGACCTTGTGGTAGACCACGGTCTCCTCATCGTAGTATTCGCCGCGTGAGTCGCGACCGGTAGTGGCGCCCGATGCGGGTTCAACCACGCCACGACGGGCAAACTTACCTGCGTTATGGTTGACGATAGAGTCCTCGTTAGCTATATACGCGTATACCTGAAGCGAGGGAAGAACGAGCGAATACGGCTTGATATCGCCTGGAATGTAGTCTTTGCGGAACTGAGGATTGAGGGCGCGGAGTTCGTCGATAGGAATATCCATAACATCCGAAATCTGCTCGAAATGCACGCGGCGGTTTACATGCACGGTGTCGACCACGATAGGACGGCGGGCGAGCGCGGGCGAGATGTTATGGTCTTTGTGATAGGTCATTATGTAGTTTGCGGCGATAAACGCGGGGAAGTATCCGCGGGTCTCGGGCAGCAGGAAGGGGTAGATATCCCAGAAATCGTGCTTGCCCTCGCCGGCACGGCGGAGAGCCTTGTTGACATTGCCCGGGCCGCAATTATATGCCGCAATGGCAAGCGACCAGTCGTTGTAGGTATTGTAGAGCTGCTTGAGGTAGCGGGCACCTGCATCCGAGGCCAGATACGGGTCGCGGCGCTGGTCGATGATAGTGTTCACCTCAAGTCCGAGGCCTGTGGCTGTGGCGGGCATGAATTGCCAGAGACCGCCGGCACCGGCTCTCGATACGGCAGTCGGCACGAGAGCCGACTCAATCACGGGCAGGTATTTAAGCTCCTGCGGAAGTCCGTAGCGCTCGAGCGCTTCCACAAAGATTGGCATGTAGTAGAGACTCAGGCCGAGCATATTCTCCACAAGCTGCTTCTTGCGCTGACCGTAGAAGAGAATCATGTTCTTTACCACCGAGTTGAAGGGCATTTCAATCTCTGTAGGCATCGCTGCGAGGCGCTTGGTGAGAGTTTCATCGGAGAAATCGCCTCCGTCGCGAGAGTCGGCTTCGTAGTCGAGCACCACATAGTTCTTCAGATACCAGTCTTCCAGCATCTTGTGTGTGTCGGTCTCAACACTGCTCGGCATCGTCACGGTGGGCTGCATCGAACTGTCGGATACGCCGAGTACCGAAGTTTGTGCAATGGCGGGCAGAGAGAGGGCCGCGGCCGCTGCGCCGGCTATGAGTTTGTGGAGTATATTCATTATTATATTATATCTTATATCTATAAAGTGTCAGAAGTTAAAGGCCCAGCACAGTCCTACCGACGGTTTCATGCCGCGTGATTCCTGGAAAATCACGGGAGTCAGATCCATAGAGAGTTCGGGGCTTATATCGAAGTGAGAGAGAGAAGCATCTACATAAGCGTCGACCATTGCCACGAGGTACACACCTACCATGGCAATGATGCAAAGGTCGCGGTTGCGACGATAGAAATTCTTGCGCGACTGCAGCACATTGGTGAGCCACGTCTTGTCGAGGTCGCTCTCCTGAGTGTTCGGCGGAAAGAAATTCATATAGGAATTGGTCGACGGGTCGGTATCCATTATGTCGCGGTAAGCGGTAGTGTAGTCTTTAAGCATACCGTTGTTCCACGATGTGGCGTAGCCCAGACCCATAAATCCGCCTATTACTATAGGGAGTTTCCAGTAGCGGCGGTTGTAGAGCTGTCCAAGTCCCGGAAAGAGGGCCGACAGCCACACCGCGCGGGTGGGGTCGGGATTAAATTCTACCGTGCGTTCCTCCCAGCGGTCGTAAGGCGATTCCTTGATGATATCGTCTACGGGATTGTCGTCTACTTCGCCGCTGAGCGATGCGTCGCCGAGCACCACAAGAACGCTGTCGGGCGCTCCCGCAATCGTGTCGGTGATATTGTGCTTATGCTTTACCGGAAGATGTCGCTCCTGTCCCGACGATATGAGCGCGACCGACAGGCACAGCATCACTAAGGCTGTGCGCAGCATCGCGGCGGGATAGCGGAGGAGGGGAGTATCAGTCATCTTGGCGCTTGAGAGAGTCGAATAGAGATATGAGGCGTTCGAGTTCATCTTCATCCTTGAAAGGGAAGGTGATACTTCCGCGACCCTGTTTGTCGCAGGCAAAGCGCACGGGTGTGCGGAATGTTGCCGAAAGATGTTTCTTGAGCACGTCGAAGTCGCTCGGCTCCATGCGGGGCTGACGCGCGGGTGCAGGCTTTGCCGCACCGTTTTCGTATTGCTTGGCGAGCTCCTCTACGCGGCGCACCGAGAGTCCCTGCTTGAGAATTTCATTGTAGAGTTTCAGCTGCAGGGCGGGGTCGGAGATAGTGAGGAGCGCGCGGGCATGACCCATGTCTACGCGTTTGTCGCGCAGACCGAGCTGCACCTCGGCGGGAAGTTTGAGCAGGCGCAGGAAGTTTGCTATCGTCGCGCGTTTCTTGCCTATGCGTTCGCTCAGGCGCTCCTGGGTGAGGCTGTACTGCTCTATGAGTTTTCTGAAAGTCAGGGCGATTTCTATCGCGTTAAGGTCCTCACGCTGAATGTTTTCGATGAGGGCCATCTCGGTGAGTTCCGCATCGTTTGCCGTGCGGATATATGCCGGCACCGAACCGAGACCGACCATGAGGGCGGCACGGTAGCGTCGTTCGCCAGCAATTATCTGATATGATTCAGGTCCTGTCTTGCGGAGCGACAGCGGCTGAATGATGCCGAGCTGGCGTATCGACGCTGCAAGTTCTTCGAGAGCTTCGTCGTCGAAAAGCTTGCGGGGCTGGTCGGGATTGGGGGTGATAGCTGAAAGAGGTATGTCGTTGATTGCCGAGCTGCCGCTTGCAGGCACATCGTCCATAGATATGAGAGAGTCGAGGCCTCGGCCCAGAGCTGCGCGTTTTAATGCCATTAGTTCAGAGTTTTAATGCTTTTGGCGGCGGGAATTTTTTGAAATAAGTTCTTTGGCCAGGAGTACGTGGCTGGTGGCTCCGCGGCTTTCGGCGTCGTAGAGCAGGGCGGGGAGGCCGTGGCTCGGTGCTTCGCTCAGGCGGATATTGCGGGGAATGACGGTGTCGAACACCATTTCGGCGAAATGTCCCTTCAGTTCCTCATAAATCTGGTTGGCCAGACGCAGACGTGCGTCGTACATCGTAAGAAGGAAACCTTCGATCTCAAGCTGCGGGTTGAGGCGCGACTTGATGATGCGGATAGTGTTGAGGAGTTTGCTGATACCTTCGAGGGCAAAATATTCTGCCTGAACGGGGATTATCACAGAGTCGGCTGCCGTGAGGGCGTTTACAGTAATAAGACCGAGCGAGGGAGAGCAGTCGATTATCACGAAATCATACTTGTCCTTGACAGGCTCAAGAAGTCGCAGGAGCACTTTCTCGCGGTCGGGCTTGCTGATGAGCTCTATCTCGGCGCCCGCAAGGTCGATGCGCGAGCCTATGAGGTACAGACCGTCCATACACGTAGCAACCTCCGAACCGGCTAATGGATACCCGTCGACCATACACTCGTATATCGACGATGTCATCGTTCGCGGATCTATGCCGTAGCCCGATGTGGCGTTGGCCTGCGGGTCGGCATCGATGATGAGCACCTTCTTTCCTTCGGCAGCAAGCGATGCCGCAAGATTTATGGTGGTCGTAGTCTTGCCTACTCCGCCTTTCTGGTTAGCGATTGCGATTATTTTTCCCATTTCAAAAGCTTATGTGAGAGATTAGTGCGCAAAGTAACGAATAATTCGTGAAACGCCAAAATTTTGTTCCACGAAAAATTAATTTCCTGTTGATAACATACCCTTCATGTTGATAACCAATCAAAATCTATTCAAATACCCTCCAAAATTTGGCACTTGCCAAAGTTATGAGTAATTTAGCGGAATGTTAGCGCGCATACCCGCGCTCCACAGCTTTTTCATCATCCTGCAATCTTACGCAAATGGATTATAAATCGTTCAGAACACGTCTGACGGCGCTCACCGGCAGACAGCCTGCCGACATCGACGCACTCACTGAGGCTCTCGCCATGATTATCCACGACAGTGCAGCCGACCTCGACAGCATCGCAATACCTACTTTCGGAACTTTCGTACCCTTGAAGCACCGCGAAGAAGTCCGCACCGACTTCTCCACCGGCAAGCGCATGCTCGTTCCCCCCGAAATTACTCTCGAATTCAAACCCGGTGCAATGCTCCTAAAACGCCTCCGCAATGAATAGTACCATAGCTCTGTCGCAGATTATACTCCGACTCACCAAGATTTCAGGCGTGGACACTGCCACCGCACGCCACTTCGTGAGAGCTTTCTTCGGAACGATCGAAGAAGCGCTCATCCACGGCGAGTCAGTCACTATTAAAGGTATAGGCACCTTCCGTCCCGTCGAAGGTCTCGACGCTTCTGCCGGTCCCAAAGTCGCATTCATGCCCGATGCCGACCTCGCCGCGCGCATCAATGCACCCTTCGAAATGTTCGAAGCGGTAGAACTTGCCGACGGCCTCGATTTCCCCGAAGAAGAGGAAGAGCCCGAAGTTAACCCCGCTCCCGAAGCTCAGCCCGAAGAGGAAGCACCGCAAGTTACAGAGCCTGAACCCGAGCCCGAAGTTGCTCCCGAACCCGAAGCGACTCCCGAGCCTGAGCCGGCCTACGACATTACCCCCGCCCCCGAACAGGTGCAGGAGCCGGCCGTTGTACCCGTCGAAGTCACCGAACCTGTTGCAGAACCCGACCCCGAACCCGTCGAAGAGCCGGAACCCGAGCAGGAAGAAGAACCCGAACCGGTGGTTGAAGAAAAGAAAAGTGCGCTCAACCCCTTGGTTATTGGAATCGGCCTTATTATAGTAGGAGGTTTCACAGGATTCCTCGCAGCAAACTACGACCCCGACGACAGCACCGATGCGCAGTCCGATTGGCAGGAAGAAGTTTCGATTGCCACTCCCGACACAACTTCTATAGTGGAAGACGTGGCTGTCGAAGATATAGCCCAACCCGTGCAGGAAGACGAACCCGTGGTAACACCCACACACACACTTGTAGAAGAAGCTCCCGCACCCGCTGCCGAACCGATATACGACACCGTGAGCTCAACCAACTATCTCGCCACTATGGCGCGTAAATATTATGGTAAAAGCGGCTACTGGGTATTTATCTATCAGGCAAACTCCGATAAACTTTCCAACCCCAACCGCATAAGTCCGGGTACCAAGGTGCTTATTCCCGATAAGTCCTCATTTGCCGAAGCCACCGAAGAAGCTACCGCACGCAAGGCAGAGCAGCTGCGCCGCGAACTGAATGAAAAATATGGAAACTGACATGGAAGAATTCGATAAACTCCGCCAACTCCTTATCGCTGACCGCAGCGTGCGTCGCTTCCGTCAGCAGCCAATTGGTCGCGAAACACTCCACAGCCTCGTAGAGCTCACCCGCTACTGCGCTTCAGGCCGCAACCTCCAGCCGCTCCGCTACCGCATAGTGAGCGACCCCGAGCAGTGTTCCGACATATTTCCTTATACCAAGTGGGCCGGCTATCTCACCGACTGGGATGGCCCGGCTCTCGAGGAGCGCCCCGTGGCCTACCTCGTGCAGTGCCTCGACACGGCACTCACCACCAACTGCCTCTGCGACGACGGCCTCCAGCTCCAGGCAATCACCCTCGGAGCGACGGCTCTCGGCCTCGGAGCCTGCATCATAAAATCGTTCAACGCCGAGCGCATTTGCTCCATACTCTCCCTTCCCGAGCATCTTCGACCTCTCTACGTCGTTGCTCTCGGCTATCCCGCCGAAAAAATTGAGCTCGAAGATATGGCAGCTGACGGCGATTTCCGCTACTACCGCACTCCCAACCAAATTCACCACGTCCCCAAACGAAAATTATCTCAGCTGATAATCAGCGACTAACGCAAAAGGCGCAAAAAAACTTCAAAAAAAGTTGCCGAAAAATTTGGTGGATTCAAAAAAGTGCCGTAACTTTGCAGCGCAAAAGAGAAAAACACAGTGCCTTGTGGTGTAATGGTAGCACGTCGGATTCTGGTTCCGCCTGTGAGGGTTCGAATCCTTCCAAGGCAACTTCAAAAGAGCTAAGTCGCAAGACTTGGCTCTTTTGTCATTCATATAATACATAAAAATCAACCTCCCACCTCCAGCTTTTTCGATTCGGCAATATTGTATTCCGGGCAACGGTGAAATTATTTTCCCTTTAAACATGGCCGTTCGGAATTTTTTTTGCAATTTTGCAGCAGCAAACAGTGAAAATCGGTGGTCAAAAATTACAAACCTGTTACAGCCAAATAACAAGTAAATGAACTTTGACTTTCTCGGCATTTTTCGTAAACAATAAGGCCGTTTCTGAGTTATAATCTCAGAGCACTGAGATTCGACTTCCGGAGCTGCGGTAGCTCAAGTTTTATACTGTTTGTCATATTTAATAAAGAATACGCATGATTACCAAAAAAGTAATCCAGACATTATACAAGAAGTACCGAAAGCTGCCGGAAAGCCCCGATTTTCTGGATATGCCTCTCCTTTTTGACTACGCCTCGGAGCACCACAATATCACAATAGATATGGACGGTCCTGTCGATGCACTCGTCATTAGGAGTATCGATCCCGATTCGCCTTTTCACCGCATACCTCTGGAGCGCATACACGCTATCGTTCCTTTTGAAGAGTGGGTGGCTATAGTTCTTCATTCATCAATTATTTTCCTCAGCAGGAAGAGTTCAAAAGTAAGCGTGCATATACGCACACAGCAGCCCTCGGTCTTCGACCGCGTCTGCGATTTCTTCAAGAAATAGAATTTTGAGCGACATAAAAGCAATACAGGAAGGCCGGAATCTTTCACTCGGCCAACAGATAGCGCTGACAGCAAAACTGTCGGCGCCTGCTATTTTAGCCCAGTTGTCCACTATCGTCATGCAGTATATCGACGCTGCAATGGTCGGTCACCTCGGTGCCGATGCGTCGGCGTCGGTCGGACTCATGAACAGCAGTCTGTGGCTTTTCTGGGGCGTGTGCAATACTCTCACCATGGGTTTCTCCGTGCAGGTTGCCCACAGACTCGGTGGTAAAGACGAGGTGGGCGCTCGCAAAGTATTGCGCCAGGGCATTACGGCCTGCGCCATTGCCGGCACTATCATGGCACTCATCGGCATCGCTATCTCGGGACAACTTCCGTACTGGCTCGGAGGCGATCCGGCGATCTGCGCGGGCGCATCCACCTACTTCCTTGTTTTTGTATCGGCTCTCCCTGTCCTCACGCTCAACTATCTTGCCGGCGGAATGCTTCGCTGTGCCGGAAATATGAAGATTCCGGGCTTCCTGAGCGTGGCTATGTGCTTGCTTGATGTCGTCTTCAACTTCTTCCTCATTTTCCCCACCCGCGACATTATCATTGCAGGTGTACCCGTGACGATGCCCGGTGCCGGACTCGGCATACTCGGAGCGGCACTCGGTACGGTCAGTGCCGAGATCGTCATTGCCTCCATAATGATGTGGTATCTCGTGCGTCGACAGCCCGACATGGCACTCAGGGGTGCCGAAGCCCGCGGCAGCTATATCCCCGAAAAGAGCATACTGCGCCGCGCGGCCTCAATTGCCGTGCCTATGACGGCCGAACACATCATCTTCTGCGGCGCCCAGATAACCATTACTATGATTGTAGCTCCCCTCGGAGTGATAGCCATTGCTGCTAATGCCTTCGCCGTAACAGCCGAGAGCCTCTGCTACATGCCCGGATTCGGTATCGGCGAAGCCGCCACGACCCTCTGCGGGCAGAGTTACGGAGCCGCGCGCACCGCGCTTGTAAAACGATTCTGCCACCTCACAACCCTTCTCGGAGTCGGTGTCATGACCGTTATGGGCATAATAATGTACACCTGCGCACCTTTGATGATGGACATCCTCACGCCCGTCAAGGCAATCTCCGAACTCGGCACCGAGGTGCTCCGCATCGAGGCGTGGGCCGAGCCTATGTATGCCGCTTCGATAGTGGCCTACGGTGCTTTTGTTGGCGTCGGCGATACCCTCATTCCCGCAATAATGAACTTCGGCAGCATCTGGCTCGTACGTATTCCTCTGGCAGCTATTATGGCGCCCACCATGGGCCTCCCCGGCGTCTGGATTGCAATGTGCATCGAACTCATCTTCCGAGGCGCAATATTCCTCTGGCGCATGGCCTCGGGAAAGTGGCTCAAGGAGAAATAAGGCTCAGTCTTGGTCTTCAGATATCACGATAAAGCTGATATCTCCGAAGTGCTCCTTACCCACTTCTTCGCCTTTAAGGATTGGCGGCATTGAAATTATACCCTTTGATTCCATGAGGTCAAGCAAATCCCACATAACTTCGTGATAGAAAATTACCTGAGCCAATTTTTCAGATGCGATATGGTGTTCTGCCGACCATGTCTGACAATAAGATTTTACCGCGTCGCTTAATTTTGTGGTAATGTTTTGGCAAAGTACATCAATCTCATCATTGTTGCCTGCATGAAGCACGGGGATAAGAATATTCCCGTCTTTGTCAGTCAGACCCCAACCTTCTACGGCATCTATCACACCCTTGTCTTCTATTTTGCCACCATGTGTTTCGTATACCTCTTTAGCAAAGGATATCAACTTACGTGAGCCTAACCAGTAACCGACTTCATCCGTCCAGTTATGGTGAAATGGGCCAACTCCATTCGTACCCGTTTTGATTCGGTTGCGTGAATTATACATTGCCCAATATGCGCCCGACCAGACGCCGTGATCTTGACATCCCGTGGCTGTGGGTAATTTTTCATCATCCCAGATATAACTATCAAGGAGATATGAGAATATAAGACTATATATTTGATTAGTATATCCCGCTTTGGTGAATTCGGCAATCAGGTGCTTTGTCTCCGGCTCAATTATAGGGAAGATAGAATCGGCGAATTCTTTAGATTGTCGGCGGATGGTCTGAGTCTCTTTTTGCCCGAATATAGGCATTAATGTTGAATATACTCCGTCCTCGTACGAAAGGAGATCGCCTACTTCGAGCAGCCTTAACTGACTTTTATTGTAAGGAATATCGAGCGAATCAAGTTTGGTCGTAGTTCCCGGTTCTACGAATGCACATAGAATATCCCAGTTATTGTCGGTAAGAAAGGATGAGGGGTGAAAGGTCTCGTAAGAGCAATAAGCCGATGTATCGAATAGTTTGAACGGACGACCTACAATTGAATCTGTATCCTCTCCGAATGCCGATAGCGGCAACATGGCAAGGCTTAGTACAAGAGTTCTTGCGGTGCTTTTTACTATAGTCTTCATAATCTGACAATTTCTGAAATGATATCGAAATGAACGGGCAATAGACAATTATGATGCAATATTATGCAAAATTATCGGTATGCACAAATTTTTGTTCGGAAAATCTTGAAAGTGTGAGATTGGAAGCCGGTGTAAAAGAACAGTCCATAACTTACCCGATCAGGAAGCTATGGACTTATGCGGTGTGCGAAGTGTGCGGGAGGATTACTGATTCATCAGTTCATATATCTGCTGAGTATCTGCCGCTTTCAGGCGGTAGTAGCCGCCGATTTCTTCGCCCTTGTTGGCGTGCAGACGGGCGACAAGCGCGGGGATGTCGGGATTCTCTATACCCAATTCTTTGAACGTAAGCGGCATGCGGAGAACTGCCGAGAAGAATGCGCGGAGCGAAGCAACCGTTTCGATAGCGGCCACACGGTCGTCCTTCTCGTCGACGTCGAATATGCGTCGGCCAAGCTGTGCCACCTTCGAAGGCTTGTGATGAGCCATAAAAGCCATCCACGCGGGAATAACCACTGCCAGACCGGCTCCGTGAGCAACCTTAGGATAGGCCGCGCTGATTTCGTGCTCCATAGCGTGCGATGCCCAGTCTTCCTGACGGCCGCAACCTACAAGACCATTGTGGGCGAGAGTGCCAGCCCACTCGATATTTGCGCGGGCCTGATAGTCGGTAGGGTCGGCAAGAGCCTTGGGAGCCTCAGTCATGAGCGACATGAGGAGACCTTCGGCCAGACGGTCGGTCACCTCCACGCGGGTGGTATTCGAGAAATAGCGCTCGAGGATGTGAGCCATCATATCTACCACGCCTACGGCTGTCTGGTAGGCGGTGAGAGTGAAAGTCATCTCGGGGTTGACTATCGCGAATCGGGGCTTGAGAATACTGTCGGTGCGCAGTCCGATTTTAACGGGCGATTCCACGTCGGTAGTGCGGGTAATCACAGTGTTTCCCGATTCCTCGGAACCGCTGCCCGGAATAGTGAGGACAACGCCCACGGGAAGAGCCTCAGTTACCTGCGTTTTACCCGTAAAGAAATCCCAGAAATCTCCTTTGTAGCCAATACCGGCAGCAATAGCTTTGGCGGTATCGATTACCGAGCCGCCGCCTACGGCGAGCAGACCGTCGATGTGGGCGGCGCGTCCCTTCTTGATGCCCTCGTACACGAGAGTGTCGGTAGGATTGGGTTCAACTCCGCCAAGTTCTACAAAGTCAATTCCGATAGTGCGCAGAGAGTTTTCCAGACGGTCGATGAGGCCATTGTTCTTGGCATACTTCTTGCCATAGACAATCATAATCTTAGTGGCGCCCGTAAGGAAGGTGAGCATGCCGACTTTCTCTTCGGTACCGCGTCCGAATTCATAGAGGGTGGGGGAGTAGTATGTGAAATTTTCCATAATGTGACGAATTTTTACTAATTAACACATAGAGCTGACTCTTGGTTCATTAGTCCTCAAATATTCCCGCTCCTTCGCGTACAATTTCAGGAGCGGAACTGTCGGTCACATCCACCACCGTACTCGGAGTGGCGCTCCCCTCGCCGTTGTCTACCGCCAGAACGATGTCGCTCTGTCCCTGATAGAGCAAAGCAAGCGACTCGGCGCTGCGGAGCTCGTCCTCATCTTCAGCGTCGGCAGAGGTCGTGAGCACGGGGTTGCCGAGTTCTTCGGCCAGCGCACGGGCAAACTCGCAGTCAGGGATACGCACCCCCACACATTTACGGCCCTTGAAGACCTTTGGCAGTGTGGTAGATGCAGGCAGGATGAATGTGAAGGCTCCGGGCAGATAGTGCTTGAGGAGTCGGAACGCCTTGTTGTCGATACGCGCATATTCGGCAGCCTGACTCAAATCGGAGCAGACTATCGAGAGCGTATTCTTGTCGGGATTCAATCCCTTGATGCGGCATAGACGCTCAATGGCGCGTGCATCCAAGGCATTGCAGCCCAGGGCATACAGCGTATCGGTAGGGTATAGCACAATCTTGCCCTCGCGGAGAGCCTCTACGGCCTCGGCGAGAACTCGGCGGTCGACGCCGCCACCCCGGTTTTCAATTACATTCATCTTATCAGAGTTTTATCTTATCAGAGTTTTACAGGGTTCGCCACGGGTTCGTCGAGAATAGCGAGGGCTATCACCTCATCGACAGTGTCCACGAAGTGGAAATTCAGCCCCTCGCGATACTGCTCGGGCATATCGTCGATGTCGCGACGGTTCTTCTCCGACATTATAAGGTCAGTGATAGAGGCGCGTTTGGCTGCAAGAATCTTCTCGCGGATGCCGCCCACGGGCAATACCTTTCCGCGGAGAGTGATCTCGCCGGTCATGGCAATGCGGGGAGCCACACGCTTCTGAGTGAAAGTCGAGACGATAGAAGTAGCTATGGTGATACCTGCCGAAGGACCGTCCTTAGGCACTGCGCCCTCGGGGAAGTGGATGTGCAGCGAGTATTTGTCAAAGAGCTCGGGGTCGATGCCGAGGTTCTTGGCATGAGCCTTAACCCACTGGTAGGCTATGGTAGCCGACTCCTTCATCACATCGCCGAGCTTACCGGTGAGGGTCAGTCCGGGAGTTTTGGCAGGAGTGAGCGACGACTCCACAAGGAGAATCTCGCCGCCGACTTCGGTCCATGCAAGGCCGGTGACTACGCCTGCAATGTCGTTGCCCTCGTATTGGTCGTGGCTGAAGGGCGCGAGACCGAGAAGGGTATAGAGGTCGGACGTTTCCACTGGATTGGGGAAAGGCTTTTCCTGCATCTTGTAGAGCACGGCCTTGCGCGCTATTGCCGACAGCCTTTTCTCGAGAGTGCGCACGCCGCTCTCGGCAGTATAGTCCGAGATGATGTGGCGGAGAGCGTCGTCGCTGATGTTGAGTTCGTCAGCCTCGAGCTTGTCCGATTTAAGTATTCGGGGAATAAGATGTCGGCGGGCAATCTCCATTTTTTCCTCGAGCAGATAGCCGCTGATATCAATTATTTCCATACGGTCGAGCAGCGGTCGGGCTATGGTGGAGAGGGTATTGGCAGTGGCGATGAAGAGCACGTCCGAGAGGTCGAAATCCACGTCGATGTAGTTGTCGTGGAAGTGACGGTTCTGCTCGGGGTCGAGCACTTCGAGCAGAGCCGCTGCGGGATCGCCCTTGTAGTCGTTGCCGATTTTGTCGATTTCGTCGAGTACGAGCACGGGATTGTTGACACCCGCGCGCTTGATAGCGTCGATTATTCGGCCCGGCATAGCGCCGATATATGTGCGGCGGTGACCGCGAATTTCGGCTTCGTCGTGCAGACCGCCGAACGATACGCGCTCATACTTGCGGCCCAGGGCACGCGCCACCGACTTGCCTATCGAGGTCTTGCCTACGCCCGGAGCACCTACGAGACAGAGGATAGGAGCGCGACCCGAAGGGTTGTGAAGGAGCAGAGCGAGCTGTTCGACGATGCGCTCTTTCACTTTCTCAAGGCCGTAGTGGTCCGATTCAAGAACCTCCGAGGCGCTTGCCAGAGTGGCGTCGCTCGTAGTCTTTTTCGACCAGGGCAGAGCCGAGAGAATATCCAGATAGCTGTATAGAACGGAGTAGTCGGGCGAAGACGGATTGTACCTGCGCAGCTTCTCTATCTCCTTGTTGAAGAGCTCGAAAACTTTCTCGGGCATCTTGGCGGCCTCCGCTTTCTTGAGGAGCTCGTCGGTCTCGTCGCTGTCGCCGTAGAGGGTTTCGCGGATAGCCTCCATCTGCGACTGCAGGAAAGCGTTCTTCTGATTCTCTTCCAGCGAGCGGCGTGCGCGCTTCATTATGTCGTGAGTGAGCGCCATACGCTGCTCGAAGATGCTGAGTTCGCCAAGCAGACCTACGGCGCGGTCGGTCATGCGCGACTTGATGAGGAGGTCCACCTTCTCGCGGGTTTCGATAGGCAGATTAGTGCACAGGAAGTTGACAAGCATCGAATTATTGTCGATCTGCTTGATAGCCTGCACCATGCCTCCGGGGTCGGAATTTTCGAGAGTTGAAGTGGCGATATTGCGTATCTGCTCGCAGGCGAGTTCGAACTCGCGGGCATCCTTGCCCTCCTCGGGTTCGGTCTCGCTCACGGGACGCACGCGAGCCACAAGTCGACCTGCAGTGGGCTTATCGGTGCCTTTACCTAAAATTCTGAATTTCGAGCGGGCGCGCACGAGAGCCGACTTGTTGCCGTCGGGGCGCTCGAAGATATTCAGCACATCGGCCACTACGCCGTATTTATATAAGCCCGTAGTGATAGCGGGATTTTCCTCTTCCGGGTCGAGCTGGCATACGATACCGATAGGTGTACCGGTAGTATTTGCAAACGTGGCAAGTTCAAGCGAACTTTCCCTACCGAGTTCGAAGTTGATAGTCAGGCCAGGGAAGAGCACAAGGTTGCGCGTGGGCAATATGTGGAGGTTAGAGTAATCGGGTTCGCGGTCAAAGCGGCTCATGTCGATTTCGATGCGTTGAAAACCCATGTCGAGCACGTCGCCGCCTCCGTTCTTATTATCGTTGTTATTATCCATTCGTAAGTTTATTCCTAAGTAAGTCTTGTAAATTTGTTTATATTACAATTTGAAGTAGGTATGAGCAAGATTCGTACTTGCGAAGAAGGAGTTATGGGGCTCCATAATGACTGATGAGTAAGCACGAAGATTGCCATAACTACTCAAAGAGTGATATAAACAAATTTTCATGACTTACTTACATGCACTAAGCATAACAAAATTTAGGCCAAATTTACGAAAAAATAGCGGAAAAACTTTGTACGATAAGGAAAAATATGTTAAACCTCTATTTTAACTCCGTGGATAATAGCGCTTAAAGTAATTTTATGTTGTGAAACATATTGCCGATTTTGCTGCTTTCTAAAAAATATGACTAAATTGCAGACCGAAAGAAAGCTGCATGTCAGCTATTACCCCGAAACTAATACCCACTGATATCATGAAAACGTATCAAACTAACGAAATCAAAAACATTGCCTTGCTTGGTAGCAAAGGCTCGGGTAAAACCACGCTCGCCGAAGCTATGCTCTTCGAGTGTGGAGTGATAAAACGCCGCGGAACTGTCGACGCTAAAAATACCGTGACCGACTACTTCCCCGTAGAGAAAGAGTATGGATATTCGGTATTCTCCACCGTATTCTACGCCGAGTTCCTTAATAAGAAGCTCAACGTTATCGACTGCCCGGGAGCCGACGACTTTGTCGGTTCTGCCATTACGGCACTCAACGTTACCGATACCGGTGTAATAGTAGTAAATGCTCAGTATGGTGTGGAAGTAGGCACTCAGAATATATTCCGCACCGCCTCCTCGCTCCATAAGCCTGTAATCTTCGCTCTCAATCAGCTCGACGGCGAGAAAGCAGACTACGACAACGTGATAGAGCAGATGCGCGAAATCTTCGGCCCGAAGGTTGTGCCCGTGCAGTATCCCCTCACTTGCGGCCCCGGCTTCAATGTCATGATCGACGTGCTCCTCATGAAGAAATATTCGTGGGGACCCGACGGCGGCACGCCCGTAATCGAAGAAATTCCCGAGTCGGAGAAGGCCCGCGCTCTCGAGTACCACCGCGCACTCGTAGAGGCTGCCGCTGAGAACGACGAAACTCTCATGGAGAAGTTCTTCGAGACCGAACACCTCACTGAAGACGAGCTCCGAATGGGTATTCGCAAAGGATTGGTAGACAACTCTATATACCCCGTGTTCTGCGTAAGCGCAGCTAAGGATATGGGCGTGCGCCGCATGATGGAATTCCTCGGCAACGTCGTACCTTTCGTAGAAGACATGCCCGCTCCCGTAGATACCGAAGGCGAGGAAGTGAAGCCCGACTCCGACGGCCCCCTGAGCATCTTCGTGTTCAAAACCACCGTTGAGCCGCACATCGGCGAAGTAAGCTACTTCAAAGTAATGTCGGGAACTCTCAAGGCCGGTACCGACCTCGAAAATATAACCCGCGGAGGCAAGGAACGTTTCGCACAGATATTCTGCACCTGCGGCCAGATACGCACCGCCGTAGACGAACTCAAGGCAGGCGATATTGGCGCCGCCGTCAAGCTCAAAGACGTCCGCACCGGCAATACCCTCGACGAAAAGGGTTGCGAAATAGCATTCGACTTCATCAAATATCCCGCCCCCAAATACTCACGCGCTATCCGGCCGGTGACCGAGAGCGACTCGGAGAAGCTTAGCGGTATACTCACTCGTATGCACGAAGAAGATCCGACATGGGTAGTGGAGCAGTCGAAAGAACTCAAGCAGACCATCCTCAAGGGCCAGGGCGAATTCCACCTCCGCACCCTCAAGTGGCGTGTTGAGAACAACGATAAACTCCCTATCGTATTCGAAGAACCCAAGATTCCCTATCGCGAAACTATCACCAAAGCCGCACGTGCCGACTATCGCCACAAGAAGCAGTCGGGCGGTGCCGGCCAGTTCGGCGAAGTGCACATCATCATCGAACCCTATACCGAAGGCATGCCGGCGCCCGACACATTCCGCTTCGGCAACCAGGAATTCAAGATGAGCGTACGCGACACTCAGGAAATACCTCTGCAGTGGGGGGGTAAACTCGTGGTGTGCAACTGTATAGTAGGTGGCGCTATCGACGCCCGCTTCATACCCGCTATCGTCAAGGGACTTATGGACCGCATGGAGCAGGGTCCGCTCACCGGCAGCTATGCCCGCGATGTGCGCGTATGTATCTACGACGGTAAGATGCACCCCGTAGACTCCAACGAAATCTCCTTCCGTCTCGCAGGCCGCAACGCGTTCAGCCAGGCATTCCGCGAAGCCAACCCCAAAGTCCTCGAACCCGTCTACGACGTTGAGGTGCTTGTGCCTGCCGACGTTATGGGCGATGTGATGAGCGACCTCCAGGGACGCCGCGCCATTATCATGGGTATGTCGAGCGAGAACGGTTTCGAGAAAATTTCTGCCCGCGTACCCCTCAAAGAGATGTCGAGCTACTCCACCGCTCTCAGTTCTATCACCGGTGGCCGCTCATCGTTCACCATGACCTTCAGCGGCTACGAACTCGTGCCGGGTGACGTTCAGGAAAAACTCCTCAAAGACTACGCCGAAAAGAACACCGAAGAATAGTCATTTCCATACTTCTTCAACCGAGGCTGTGCTGTAAATCCCTTACGGCACAGCCTCCGCTTTTTTTTACCAAAATGTCAATTTCCTCTTCGCTGCGAGGCGTGAGCCGTGAGACTCATCGGGTGCGGGGCAGCTGCCGCCAAAGTATAGAAGTCCAGGCCCTCCATAATCGGGCCCGAACCTCGCTCCTTGGGTGGCGGCTTCTCCGGCGAAGATATGGGGATGAAGAAATATGTGGTCATGGGAGCGGCCTTCGCAGGCAGGTCTTCCATGGCCTTACGACGATATGCTCGGTATGCGCTGATGCTGATATCACGCTCTACGCACGGCGGGAAGTCTGGATTGCGAGTGCCCGCGCAGCTGTGGTAGATGATGATGTAGCACGGCAGGTCGAGAAAGACAGGATGCGCATACCGAAATAACTCCTGAGCTTTCTTGCGGTTGAGGTCGTGGGCGTAGAGAATGTTGAAATTCGTGCCTTTGAGGGCATTCGGTCTACGCTGCGACGCTATGGCGAGCGGTCTCCTGACAAACTTGTACTCCAACGCATGGGCTTCCTTAATGCTGCGATCTACGAGCACGAGGTCAAGTTCGGGCGTGAGGGTCATGAGCCAGTTGATGTAGCCGATGAGTACCTCTGTGGAGTCGGTGTCGGGATAGTCTACGACCTGAACGTTGATGCCGCCGCGACGACGTCGCTGTCGCTCTAACGTAAAAATGATGTTGCGCTCCCACCAACGGAGGGAACGGCCAAACCACCGAGCGAATTCTGCGGTTATGTCGAGGAAACGGCGTGGCATGATGGTGCGAAGATAGTATGTGTGTGGCGGGATATGTGCGGGTAGATGTCGGCGGTGGGGAAATGGACTTGGGAGGGATGGGAGATGTGGGAAGCATGGGAGGCGTGGGAAGCGTGGTGGGGTGAGCCATCCGGGCACATCTCTCCGTCTGCGGCTCCGCTATGTGCCCGGAAGTAATCGATGGCCTAAGTCGGACATCACGTATATAGTCAAGCGGTTAGTCAAATGAATGTGTGGTTAGCAGAAGTTTTTATGCAAATTTGCAGTGGTACTGAAATCTTGACAATTTTGAGAAAAGCTACAAGGAGCTTGTCAAAGGAAAAGCTGTAATTTACACCGGAGACATGATGCCGGACTACGAGGGGACTTCAATCACCAACATACTCTAATTTTCAGGGCGGCAGTAAGCAACTAACGATCCTAAAGATAGTAAAGGCACTGTATCGGGCGATACGGTGCCTTTCTTTTTTCCTAAATAACATTAAAAAGGAGGGGAACGGGTGCGAGGTACGAGCTAAATGATTTTTTATTGATAATTTTGCAGGCTTAAGTAAGTCATGAAAATTAGTTTATATCAACCTTTGAGTAGTTAAGGCAATCTTCGTGCTTGTTCATCAGTCATTATGGAGCCCCATAACTCCTTCTTCGCAAGGACGAATCTTACTCATAACTACTTCAAATTTTAGTATAAACTAATTTCCACGACTTACTTAAATGATGCGGTCGCCGAAATAGGTACCGGCGGTCGTGTATTTGGTTTTGCACACATATTTATCCAATCAATTATCTATTTATGAAAAAATATCTTGCATCGCTTGCAGGTGTTGCCCTTCTGGGAACTTCTCTGGCTATCGGTCTACCGGGGGTAGAGACGCAGTCGGATGAGCCTGCAACCGCCTACGGCTTCCTTATAGCTGACGACGGCGGCCGTGCTACGGGTTTCTACACCTTCCCGCTCAGCAATGCTCAGTCGCCTGAGCTTATCGGGACTTCGGCACGGGTATCGGCCGGTACAATGGCCGGAAATGTGTACTACGCACAGACTTATGTGTCGGGCACTGCCATGACTGCGACTGCGTGGAATACTGTAGATGTGGCTACGGGTTCTCTGACCAAGATTGCCGACGCTACCGAGGCGACTCCTCTCTATGTTGACCTTACTTATGACTATACGAGCGACCGTTTGCTCGGTATCTACCACTACGGCGGCAATTCTACGGTGCTCGCTAAGGTAAATCCTGCGAACGGCGCCGCCGAGTCTATCATGGATCTGCCTCAGATGTGGATGCTGACTCTTGCAGCTAACTTCGAGGGGGATATCTACATGGTGGGCCGCGGTATGACTACCACTAATTATCTCTACCATATCGACAGCTATAATAATATAGAGCAGGTTGGTCAGGTTGAATTTACCGGCGACTATCTTCAGTCGATGTCTTTTGACCTTAATTCCGACAAGCTCTACTGGGCTTCGACGACAGACTACGGCAGCTATTTCTATAGCGTGGACTGCGCTACGGGTGCCTGCACGACTATCAGTTCGCTTGCCAACGGCGGTGAGCTGACGGGACTGTACATTCCGTTCGACATGGCTGCGGACGGCACTCCTGCTGCGGTATCGGATATGGTGATTACCAATCCGGCGCACGACAGCAAGGTGCAGATTACGTTCACCGTGCCTGAGCTTACCGTAGACGGCAAGGCTCTCACAGAGGTGACGGGCTGGTCGCTGACGTGCGATGACAAGGAGGTGAATGTACCGTTTACTGCTGCGACTCCGGGCAAGAGCGTGACTATCTCGGCTGAAGTTGCCGAGGGTCTGCATGTGTTCAAGTTCAGGCTGAAGAACTCGGCCGGCTCGGGCGCTGCTGCCGTTCGCAAGGTCTATACGGGCGTGGATATGCCGGCGGCTCCTCAGAATGTGACTGTAAAGGCCGAGGGCAGCAAGGCTATGGTAAGCTGGGACAAGGTGACTACCGGCGCGGCGGGCGGCTGGATAGATGCTGCCGACGTGAAGTATAATGTAGTGCGCATGCCCGACAATAAGGTTATTGCCAAGGGTATCACTGCTACCTCTGTAGCTGATGCCGTTGAGGCGATGAACGCTTACCAGTATGTAATCACTGCCGTGAGCGGCGGCAAGGAAGGCGCTTATGCCGCTACCGAGCCTGTGACTGTAGGCGAGTATGTGGGTCTGCCCTACGAGACTGATTTCACGGGCGTGGCCGACATGGTGCTCTGGTCTACTGTAGATGTGAATGGCGACGGCTATAGCTGGAAGAATACCAATTACTACGGCACCCCCGCCGTTCAGGCTCGAAGCACCGCGGCCTATGCCTGCGACGAATGGCTCGTATCGCCCGCAATAAAGCTTGAGGCGGGCAAGGAATACAAGATTTCATTCGATGAGGGTGCGATGAATCCCTACTATCCTCCCACCTACTCGATTATGCTTGGTCGCGACAAGACTCCCGATGCTCTTACTACCGAGGTAATCACCAAGCAGGTAGAAACTCAGTATCCGACCCGCTCGATAGTATATCTTCCTGCGGTAAGCACTACCGGCATCTACCACATCGGTATACACGCCAAATGGGGCGCAGGCAATCCCGGCCTCTACTTTGGCAATGTTCGCATCGAGGAGAACTACGCTTCGCGTCTTACCCTTACCGTGACCGATACCGACAATAAGCCTCTCGAGGGCGTTAAGGTGACTTTCGGCCCGAACAAGGACGTATATACCACCGATGCCGACGGCACTATCAAGATTATCGAAATCGAGCCCGGCAACTATGATGTGGCTGTCGAAAAGTTCGGCTACACGACTCAGAACAAGAAGTACACTTTCACCCGCAACAACGACCTCAAGGAGACTATCGTCCTCGCAGGCATCGCCACTACTTCGATAAGCGGATCTGTGAAATATGCTTCGGGCAAGCCTACCGGCGAGGCTACGGTATATGTCTGCGGCTATGATGTGTACACCACACATCCTGCGGCCGACGGCAGCTTCAAGGTAGATAATGTATATGCGACGGGCGACTATACCGTTGAGGTACACGCCGTGAACTATATTCCTACCGTTGTGAAAGTCGACGGTATCGGCACTGCACCCGTCGAGACCGGCGAGATTGTTCTCGAAGAGAAACTTATCGCCCCGGGCAATATCAAGGGTAAGGCTACTCGCAGTGAGGTAGCTCTGAGCTGGGACGCTCCTACCGACCGCGAGACCTCTTTCCGCTACGATGACGGCAACTCGGGTATCATCAACAGCTACGCCATGAGCCCCGAGGTGTGCGAAAACACTGCAACGGGTGTGGTATATGACACTCCCGGCGTATTCACGGGCATGAGCTTCAAGGCTGATAAATCCGGCGATGTACGCATCCTCGTATTCGACGTCAACGAGAAGGGCGAGCCTACGGGCAATCTCCTCTATGAGCAGACAGTGGAGGGTGACGACTGGTATTGGGTGGACGTGACTTTCACTCATCCTGTAGTTGCTCCTCGCGGTGCATTCTTCGCTCTTGCCGGCGACTCGCGCCTCTACTTCGATGGAGAGTCGGACGGCAGCCGCAACCCCGACGTGCCCGTACGCAGCAACCGTATGTGGCTGTCGTATGACTACACAAATCTCGACAAGATGCCTTTCCACTGGACCATGCAGGAAGAGGCTGTTCCTACCCCGCTCTTCCGCGGCAACTTCTGTATACGTGCCACCGGCTATGAAATGGGTGCTCCGCGCAGCAAGGCAGCCCGTGCAGGCGAGGCTGCTGCTTCGGCTACGGGATATCTTGTATGGCGCCTGCCTGAAGGCTCTGAGTCGACTCAGGCCGACTGGGTACAGCTTACCACGACTCCCGTGTCTGAGGCAAGTTTCACCGACAAGACCTGGGCGAACGCCGCCAAGGGTATGTACCGCTACGCCGTCAAGGCTGTGTACGCGGGCAACGAAATATCGTTTGCAACTCTCTCGGACGCTATCCCCTGCCGCATGACTTCCGAGGTTACAGTGACCCTGCTCTCGAACGCTCCCGCCGAGACTGCTGCCGGCGCATCGGCAGTTCTCGTCGAGAAGACTCCCGGCACTCACAGCTACTCGGCGGAGGCTGATGCCGACGGTGTGCTCCGATTCAGCGATGTATGGGAAGGCGAGTACACTCTTACCGCTACCTGCGAGGGATTCGAAACTCTCACTGAGGAGGTAAGCGTGAGCGGCGAGGAAGATTTCGCGGCAACATTCACCATGACAGAGAAGACTGAAATGCCTTTCAGTATAGCAGCAGAGGCTACCGAGAAGGGCGACACGTGGTTGCTCCGCTGGAACTTCCGCTCGTATATCTTCGACGACTTCGAAAGCTACGACGACTTTACGGTGAATCCTGTGGGTGAAATCGGCTGGAGCTATGTGGATGCCGACGGCCTTGAAGTGGCTATCGTGAATGACCCTCTTCCCAATGATGAGACGGCTGCGTTTGCGGTGCTCAATCCCGCAACGAGCGAGAACGAACGCTATACGGTGCCTTTCTCGGGCGAACGCGCTCTCTGCTCGCTTGCAGCACGATGGGTATATGACCCTGTTGATGACTATATCATCTCACCCGAGCTTAAGTTCAAAAATGATTTTGTGGTGAATTTCCGCGCTTACACTTACTGGAAACAAGACGACTACTACCGCGTAGGCTATTCAACAACCGGTAAGGACCTCGATGACTTTATCTGGTCGGACAAGGTGAAAATGGATGAAGAGGTATGGATGAATCCTACCTTCAACATCCCTGCGGAAGCGTGCTATGTGGCTATCAACTACGGCGGCACCAAGCGTGTCGGCGTGATTGATGATATCTACATCGGCCCGACCGACGAGATTCCCAATGTTACCGCCGTGAAGGCTCACCGCGCTCCCGGCGTGGCTGTGAAGTATGAGGTATATCTCGACGGTACCAAGATTACCGACACTACCGCTACGGAGTATCTCCTCGAAAATCTCGCTCCGGGCGAGCATATCGCGGGCGTGAAGTCGATGTACGGCTCGGGGGCTTCTGAAATGGCAACTACGGGCATCACCGTTGTAGGGGCCGGTATCGATGCTGTAGCCGCCGGCAAGTACACCGTGAAGGCTGCCAACGGCACTATCACTATCGGCGGCCTCTCTGCCAGCGACCGCGTGACCGTTGCCGATATGGCGGGTCGTACTTACCCTGTGAGCGTATCGGGCGATGAGGCCTGCGCTGCAGTGGGTGCCGGTACGGCTGTATATGTAGTGCGCATCAACAACAGCGCAATGACTGTCGTAGTGAAGTAACTCTCCGACAGACTCGACTCTTAAAAATAATTTCGGCAATAAATCAAGAATATTGCCGAAATTAAGTGGTATTCGTGCGGTAGATGTAGTGGCGTAATGGAAAGATAATTTGGTAAGTGTGAAAATTATTTGTATCTTTGCGCGAATAATCAGATGAATAATAATAAACCGACACTATGAAAGTAATCAAGAAGTCCATCGAGCTTCCCGACGGCCGTGTCATCACTATTGAGACCGGCAAGCTTGCAAAGCAGGCCGATGGCGCGGTAGAGGTTCGCATGGGCAACACCATGCTTCTTGCAACCGTGGTTACCGCGAAAGACGCCGGCGAAGGCGTCGACTTTATGCCTCTTCAGGTGGAGTACAAGGAGAAATTCTCCGCAGCCGGCCGTTTCCCCGGTGGCTTCCTCAAGCGCGAAGGACGTGCAAGTGACTATGAAATCCTTACTGCACGCCTTGTAGACCGCGTACTCCGTCCGCTGTTCCCCGACAACTATCACGCAGACACATTTGTCAATATCACCCTATACTCGGCCGATGGCGAAGACGCACCCGACTGCCTCGCCGGCCTTGCCGCTTCTGCCGCTCTCGCAGTGAGCGATATCCCCTTCAACGGTCCTATCTCGGAAGTACGTGTAGCACGTATCGACGGTGAGTTCGTAATCGACCCCACTTTCGAGCAGCTTCAGAAGGCCGACATGGAACTTATGGTAGGCGCAACCTACGATAACATCATGATGGTTGAAGGTGAAATGGATGAGGCTTCGGAAGCCGACCTTCTCGCCGCCCTCCGCGCCGCTCACGACGCTATCAAGGTTCAGTGCAAGGCTCAGCTCGAACTCGCCGAAGAGGTTGGCTCGACTGTAAAGCGCGAGTACTGCCACGAGGTGAATGACGAAGCTCTCCGCGCCGACGTACGCGAGAAGTGCTACGACCGTGCCTACGCCGTTGCCAAGACCGGCAGCGCCGACAAGCACTGGCGCATGGAGGCATTCGACGCTATCTGCAACGACTACATCGAATCGCTCCCCGAAGAAGAACGCGACGCCAAGGCTCCCCTTGTAAAGCGCTACTACCACGACGTTGAGAAAGAGGCAATGCGCCGCTGCGTTCTCGACGAAGGTATCCGTCTCGACGGCCGCAAGACCACCGAAATCCGTCCTATCTGGTGCGAGGTAGACTACCTTCCCGGACCTCACGGCTCGGCAGTGTTCACCCGCGGTGAGACACAGTCGCTCTCAACAGTAACCCTCGGCACCAAGCTCGACGAGAAGATTCTCGACGATGTTCTCAACAAGGGTACAGAGCGTTTCCTCCTCCACTACAACTTCCCTCCCTTCTCTACCGGCGAAGCTAAGCCCCAGCGTGGCGTAGGCCGTCGTGAAATCGGTCACGGCAACCTTGCACACCGCGCTCTCAAGCGTATGCTCCCCGACAACTTCCCCTACGTATGCCGCGTAGTGAGCGATATCCTTGAAAGTAACGGTTCGTCGTCCATGGCTACCGTATGCGCAGGTACTCTCGCTCTTCTCGACGCCGGTGTGCCCATGAAGAAGCCTGTGAGCGGTATCGCAATGGGTCTTATCAGCGACAATTCCAAGTATGCTATCCTCAGCGATATTCTCGGTGACGAGGACCACCTCGGCGATATGGACTTCAAGGTGACAGGTACCCGCGACGGTATCACCGCCACCCAGATGGACATCAAGTGCGACGGCCTCAGCTACGAAATCCTCGAAAAGGCTCTTAACCAGGCCCGCGACGGACGTATGCACATCCTCGACATCATCGAGCAGACTATCCCCGCTCCCCGCGAGGACTACAAGCCTCACGTACCCCGCATCGTTACCATGATCATCCCGAAGGAACTCATCGGTGCAGTAATCGGCCCGGGCGGAAAGGTAATTCAGGGTATTCAGGAAGAGAGCGGTGCCACCGTTTCTATCGACGAAATCCCCGAAGGCGGCTACATCGAAGTTGCCGGCACCAACAAGGCTTCTATCGACAAGGCTCTCGCTATGATCAACGCTATCGTAGAGCTTCCTGAAGAAGGCAAGGTGTACGACGGTACCGTACGCTCGATACTCGACTTCGGTGCGTTTGTAGAATTCATGCCTCACCGCGACGGTCTGCTCCACATCAGCGAAATCGCATGGGAACGCCTCGACGACATGGCAGCTTCCGGTCTTAAGGAAGGTGACAAGGTACAGGTTAAGCTCATCGAAATCGACAAGAAGACAGGTAAATACCGTCTGTCGATGCGTGCGCTCCAGCCCAAACCCGAAGGCTACGTTGAGCCTCAGCGCGCACCCCGCGCAGAGCGTCCCCGCCGTGACGGCGACCGTCCCCGCGGTCCGCGTCGCGAAGGTGACCGTCCCCGTGGCCCGAAGAAAGACTGATAGCGACTGATTCGCAACTATATAGCATTCCCCGGATGGCTTAAGCGCTGTCCGGGGAATTGTTTTTTTGAAGGGGGTGTGTATTAACTTCCGAATTATGATTTGACATCCGTCGACAGTACACTCTAAACTCAGTTTTTTGTAAGAATTGCGGTTATAATCGCAATTTTTTGTACCTTTGAACTCTCTTAATCGTGATTTTTTGTATGGCCGATAAAAGTCGTTTTGAAATAATAGACCGTACTATTTTATAATTTCCGCTCCTACTTCCCGGTGCCGAATCGGGAAGTGTCGATGCTGCTGTCTTTGGGTTTGAAGCCGTTGAAGCGCCAGATAAATGTGAGTTTGAGATTATGGGTCATGTCGCGGACTTTCATGCGGTAGTCCTGGGCGGCATGGCGGATTGTCATTGTCGGCGACCATGTGTTGAATATGTCGTCGGCTTTCAAATCGAGTTCGCAAGTTCTTTGTTTGCCGAACTGCCATTTGGCTCCGGCATCAATTCTCCATATTCCTGACATATCGGCGATTCCTTGCAATGACGGTGATATGTAACTGAAATCCAGAGAAATGGAGAGGGGGCTGTTCCGGCTGAACTTGAATGAGTTGCTCAATGAGCCGTAGAATATCCATTTGCTGTTGTCGAAGCTGATGTCGTGGAAATGATCGGCCTTGGCACGGCGGTTCATTACGTTGGCGGTGGCTGTGGCGTTCCAGATGTAGCTGAGTCCGAAGGGGGCGTAGAGATTGAGGCCGACGATACGCTCATAGTTCATGTTGATGGTCTGATATATGAGGTTGAGGGCGTCGGGCGACTGGTATGGCAGCTGCACTGTGGCTTTGTCGCCGTACTGGAGGTAAAGTGTGGCGACATATTTCTGCCTGAGTATGTAGTTGAATTGAGCATCGTATTGGAGATACGGCTGCAGTTCGGGATTGCCTATTACTGTCGAATATTCGTTGATGTGGCTTGTGCCGCCATGCAATTCCCAGTATGAGGGATAGATGCGTCGGGTGTTGAAATTGAGTTGGAATATGCTTTTGGGGGTCTTGTAGTACGTTGCTCCAAGCTGAGGGATGAAATTCCAATTGTGCTGATATTTATTGTGATAATATTCGCCCTTTGCGGAGAGGTTGAATGACAGGCCCAGGTCAAAGGAGCGTTGGGTGCCGGCGTAGAAACCAGCGACGTCTTCGGTGAGAATATCATCGAAATCCGGATTTACAGTGGACAGGTCTGCATAGCTCTGTGAACTGTGGTCTCTTGAGTGCTGATATTCCGCGCCATAGTTGAGTTGCCACTTGCCAATCTGATGTTGTTGGTCGATATAGATATGACAGCGGTTGATGCTCTGCCGGTTTTCTGAACCAAGCAGATAGTCGGTGTCTTTGAACAATGACTGGGAGCGATTCTCCGAGTAGGCGGTATAGTCGCCGCCGATAGTCGTACCGCACGGGGCGGTGTAACGCAGGGCGATATTATGGTAGCCTACGGGCGACAGCATCTTGTAGGCATTTGTATAGTTGCCCAAGGTGCCCGATGAGAGTCCCCAACTCTTGGAGTCGGATATCAACTGACCGTTGTATGTGATATTCAGCGCTTTCCATGAGGCGGAAGCAAATATGGTATTGCTCCAGTTCTGACGGATTCGGCGCATGTCGTCCTCTATCAGCGTCCGCTCTCCGCTGTGGAGGTGGTTGGACCATGTTTCCTCACGGCTCCATGATTTGGTGCGGGAAAGACCATAGTTGAGGTCGAACGTCCAGTCCTTCACTGCATAGGTTGCGGCAAGTCCGCCGCCATACGAGCCGTAATGCGCCTGATTATATCCGGCTCTTACTTGTCCTTGGAGGCCGTCGAGAGGCGTGGGAGTCTTCAGAACAACGTTGATTACAGCGCCATTGACATGATATTTGGCGGGTGCCGAATACATGATTTCGACATTCTTCAGTCGGTCGACGGGTGTGGTATAGAGCAGCTGATAAAGATTCTGCAGCGGCATATTGGTGAGCTCACCGTTGATAATAATGGTTACGTCCGATGCGCCTGCGAGCCATATCATACCGTTGTTGTTGGTTACGCCGGGCATATAGCCGAGCGCTTCCAGGATATTTGTAACGGGTTTATCCTGGACTATACCGGGAAGGTCTACGACCATGATTCCGTCCTCTCCCCTGACCTGAGGTTTCTCACCTTTGACAACGACTTCGTTCAGTTGCCGAGCGGAGATTGTATCGGGCGACTCCGTCTGCGCATAAGATACTACGCTGTGTAGAATTGTAATGAATAGGACTGCTTTTTTCATAGCTGCAATTTTTTCGTCAGCAAAATTATCTACACTCACATTCTGTATCTGCATGCTCAACCTTATTTAGTCTTAATCGCTCCCTTATTTAGTCTTAAATCGAAGTGTCTTAGTCCGTATTATTAGTAAATTTGCATATGAAACACTTTAAGACAATATCCACCGCGTTTATCATTGTTATTGCAGTCATTTTCGGATGCAATGTATATTATCTTGTGAAACTTTACAATTCGATAAGGAAAGATGTGGAGCGCGAGGTGATGACCGCGATAGCCGATGCCGACATAGACGACCTTATGTTCCGTGCCGGAAGAGCGTCGAATGAGTTGGAGACGGATGAAAAGGTGCAGGAAGATATCCGGGAGTCGCAGGCCCGGATGAATGCCAATGCTACGACATATAAAGATGAAAACGGCCAACTTATGGCAATCAGAACTGAAGTAGACGGGTCGATAGTCGAAGAGCAGGCAATGCTGTCGGAGAACTCTGCCGCCTATTCCAATCAGATGGTTGACGCGATGAGCAGGCAATTTCATATAATAATGGATAAATATATTCCGTTGGATGTGGCGGTAATGGACAGCGTATTGCTCTATCAGCTTTCCCTCAGGTATATCTATCCTGATTTCCTCTGTGTAGAAGTAGTAAATGCCAATGATTCCGTGATTTGCGCCAATCCTGTATTCAAGGGAGAGGGCGCTGCGGATTCATTCCGCTTCAATATCAATCCCGACGAGGGAATTTACTATAAGGTGTATATGACCCCGCTGACGAGCCATATAATTTCGGAAATGTCAGGTGTGATTGTTACTATTTTTCTTCTGTTGCTTGCCTTTACATCGGCGTTTTGGTATCTGTTCCGCACGGTGTCGCGCCTGCGGACTATTGAAGAAATGAAGGATGATTTTGTGAGCAATATGACCCATGAGCTAAAAACTCCTATCTCTATCGCTTATTCGGCCAACGACGCTCTGCTCAACTATGATACTGCCAACGACCCGGAGAAAAAAACAAAGTATCTGATGATTGCCAACAAGCAGTTGAAGCGTCTTGGCGAACTGGTAGAGAATATATTGGCAATGAGTATGGAGCGGCGCAGGACCATGAAGCTCAGGCCGGAGGAGATTCAATTGCATTCATTTGTAAATGAGATTGCTACGGCTCAGAGCATGAGAGGTGAAAAGGAAATAGCAATTGATGTAGATGTTGACAAGAATGTGCGGGTAGAGGCCGACAAGACACATCTGGCGAATATACTGAACAATCTGATTGACAATGCAATCAAATACTCAGGCGATAGTGTGGAGATAAGCATATCGGGCACCGGCAGGAGTCTCGCGGTGAGTGATAACGGTATCGGTATTCCGCCCAAATCCATTCCCTATCTGTTCAACAAATTCTACCGAGTTCCGCATGGTAACCGCCAGGATGTCCGCGGCTATGGCATAGGGTTATATTATGTGAAGAGTATTCTCGATAAAATGGGGTGGAGTATAGAAGTCAAGAGCACGGAAGGAGAGGGTTCGGTGTTCACTATCAAATTCAACAAAGATGAGCAATAAGATACTGTTTGTAGAAGACGAAGGAGACCTTACGCTGATAGTCGCCGAAACTCTGCGCGGGCAGGGCTATGACGTTGTTACGGCTGCCGACGGCATAGACGGGCTTGAGAAATTCAGGGCTGAGGCTGCCGATATAGTCGTTGCTGACGTGATGATGCCTAAAATGGATGGCTTTGCTATGGCGAAAGAAATACGGCAGCTCTCCCCTACCGTACCACTGCTATTCCTTACAGCCAAAAGTACAATCGAGGATGTTGAGGAGGGGTTTGAAATAGGGGCCAACGACTATCTGAAAAAGCCCTTTGAGCTCCGTGAGCTTATAGTGAGGATTAAGGCTCTGCTCCGCAGATATAATACCAATCGAAACGAGGATATCAAATTCTCTATCGGACGGTATATATTCAATGTCACTACCCAGACGCTTTCGTTTGAAGGCAGAAGCACGGAGCTCTCGCACTTCGAGGCCAAAATCCTTGAACGCCTGGCTACAAGCATCGGAAAGACAGTCGATGCCTCGGAACTGATGATTGCCGTGTGGCAACGCGATGAGCCCAGCAACCGCAACTCTCTGCACGGCTACATACACAAGCTGCGAAGGGCTCTGCGCCATGACCCCTCGATATCAATAATAAATCAACGAGGGTTTGGATATATGTTGACAGTGAAATCCTGACGGGGCCTTATAGCTCAAGGATATCGGCAGAGGCCGTGAGGAGGTCGAAGGTGAGCAGGCGGTCGTAGAGCATCGAGCCTGCCGAGGCGAGAAATTTAATGGCTTCGGAAGCTTGATATGAGGCCACGACTCCGGCGGCCGGTCCGGCGACTCCGGCTATCGAGCAAGGCAGCAGGCCTGTGCATCCGGCAATCTCACCGAAGAGGTCTTTGTAGCCTGCGTGGCCGGGACTCCAGCTCATGCACTGGCCCGCGAAGCTCTCGACACCGCCGATGCAATAGGGGATACCCGCTTTCTCGCAGACGGCGGCTGTCATAAGTTTGGTCGAGGGGTTGTCGCTTCCGTCGATTATGAAGTCGTAGTCGGGGAATATACATTCGGCTTTAGCCTTGGTAATCATCTCTTTGTGTATGTTGAGCCGTGTATCGGAGTTGAGTTGCCGTATGCGGTCGGCCAATTGCTCTATCTTGGATGCGCCTACGGTGTCTTCGGTGAAGAACAGCTGCCTCTGGAGATTGGTAGCGTCGATTGTGTCGAAGTCGGCGAGGCCGAGAGTACCTACGCCCGAAGCAGCCAGATACATGGCGCAGAGCGACCCGAGGGCTCCGCAGCCTATGATAAACACCTTGCCGGCCTGCAATTTTTCGACTCCCTCGGGGCCTATGGCCTCGATAGCTTTCAGGCGGGCATATCGGTTGGGGTACTTGCTCTCCATGTTTAGTCGCCCATTATAATGGTTACGGGGCCGTCGTTGACGAGCTCCACCTGCATATCGGCACCGAAAACTCCGGTCTTTACTTCGCGCCCGAGCGCTTCGGCCACGGTGCGGCAGTAGAGGTTGTAGAGGGGTATTGCGAGTTCGTGGCCGGCGGCACGGACGTAGCTCGGGCGGTTGCCCTTGGCAGTGCTCGCAAGGAGGGTGAACTGGCTGACTGCGAGAACTTCGCCACCGACGTCTTTTACGGAGCGGTTCATCACTCCGTTTTCGTCGTTGAAGATTCGGAGTGCTGCGGTCTTTGCCGCGAGTTTGAGCACATCGGCTTCGGTATCGCCTGTCTCGATGCCGACGAGCACCATGAGGCCGGGGCCGATGCTGCTGTGGAGGGTGCCGCCGATGCTTACGGAGGCGCGTGTTACTCTCTGTAGAACGAGTCGCATATCTGATTAGGTGTTTTAGAGTGTGTTTACTTTTAAACCAAATTAATAAATGATGAGTGTGTATTATAATTTTTGATTTCATCACAAAGGATCTTTTGGGCGCTTTTTCAAAGTTTCATCAGTCGCAATGCCCGCATTGCTCCTTCTTCAATTTTGAAAAATCACTCCAAAAT
>JAAVFI010000003.1 GCA_014800815.1 Bacteroidales bacterium
ATCTGTGAGAGCGCGGTGCATATCCTCGTCGGTAGCATCGGGATTGCCTAAGAGAAGGTTAGATCTGACTGTGCCACTCATCAGGGTATTACCCTGGGGTACATAGGCAATGTTGCAGCGCGTATCGGGCGATGCCTTGGCTGAGGTGGTGGCGTCAAACAGCTCTACCGATCCTTGCTGCGGGTCGATGAGTCCGAGGATAAGACGGAAGAGTGTGGTCTTGCCCGCCCCTGTCGGACCGAGTATCGCCACTACGGTATTCGGTTCAAATGTATGGGTAAACCTGCTTATCGCAAGACGGTCGGCGCCGGGATATGCAAAGTCCACTCCGCACATCCTCACTCCGACGGGCAATTTTAGATGGACGGGGTGAGGGTGCGGCTCGGTATCCATACCAAGGAGACCGAGGATGCGCTCGACCGACGTCATGGTCCTGACAAAAGACGGAATCTGCCGGCTGAGTTCGACCGTAGGCCGCTGCACCAACGATACGAGTTGCAGAAAAGCCGTCATAACTCCGAAGGTCACTGCCCCGCTCTTCAAGCCGAAGACACTCCATGCGAAGACCAAAGCGTAGCCCAACGCAAACCCGACCTGAACTGGAAGTCCGGCCGATAGCGAGCGGCGTGTACGGGTCATGGTAAGAGTCTGAACGGCGCCCGAGAGACGACCGTATCCTTCGGCAACATAGCCGATGCTTTGCATTGCTTTGAGCATGTGACGGTGGCGCAGATGCTCCTGCAGATATTCCTGAGAACGGCTGTCGGCCTCGCGCAGAGCGGTGTTGACAGGGCGCAGGCGGCGCACATAGTAGCGGCTCACAAGCAATACCAGAGGCATGACAAGCACGAGTATCGCTCCCAGACGTATGTCAAGATACATCAGATAAGCGAGCGCTGCGGCGAGCTGTACCAGGGTGATAACGGTATAGGGAATATCGCGGCACACCATTCCGCTCACAGTGGCGGCATCGTCGGTGATTCGAGAAGAAATGTCGCCGCTGTGCATGTCGCCGTTACCGGCCATGCGTGTGTTCAGGGCATGATTGAACAGCGTAGCTCTCAAACTATTGCGCAGACGTACCTCATTGCGGTTCTCTATCTGCATGGTAGCCGAACCGAGCGCAAGCTGCATGAGCGGGCATGCAACCATTAGCACCACCCACAAAGTCATGGAGCCGTCGGCTTGCCCGGTGGCAATATCGACAAGGTGCTTCGATACCCATACCAGAGCAAGGGCAACGCAGGCACGGATTATACCCAGCATGCTTTCGAGGACAATTGAAGCGCGGGCAGGGCGCGCAGCTTCATAGAGCCAGCGGAGACATCCTTTTACCGATTCCATAACCTTACCATATATAGAACGGGCTTACGCAGAGGGCGCATTGCAATCCATGCAGCTGCTGCGAGTCTTTCGCGGCGTGCCGACTGAGAAACTCTACGCCCGTTGCGTATTATTGTCACAGCCTTTGCCACGACATCGCCGAGAGTACATTTCTCCACAGCCACAAGATTGGCGTCACCCATAAGCGTGAGCTCATCGCCATGCACCTTATAAACACGATGCAGCACGCACTCCCCGTGAGGGGGAATACATGCTGCAACGATATCGCCTTTCGATATATCGCGGGGCGCCGACAATACTACTGTGTCGCGTCCCCCGACAATGAAAGGATACATGCTCATACCCGATGGCACAAAACTTATCTCCGACCCCTCGGCACAAGCCGTACCGAGGGTGTCGAAGAAGTCTTTATTATTCAGCCGAAGGGGTGTTGGTGAGATCATTGGCATCAAGAGTGACTTCCAGGTCGGTGATATCTTCGTCGACCACGAGGAATACGGCGCTGAAAGGAGCAACGGTACCCTTTGACATCTCGCTGTAGGCACCGTCTGAGTACTTCCATACGCTGACTCCGGGATTGTTCAACTTGAACTTGGCCACATCAATGTATGAGAGGAAGGGGTTACCGAAGAGGAATTCCTTACCGGGAGTCTCGCGGAGCAGGTCGACATACTGCACGGCTTTACCATTGAAATTGTCGGTCCAAAGGCGGCCGGTCTGAGTAGAACGATTTATAGTACCTGTAGCCATGAGAGGCTGACCCTCAGCATCGAAGTAGGTGTACTTACTGTGACTCTTGGGGAAGTAGAGAGTATATTCGCCCTCGTCGCCGGCTTTACCCACACGTACTGCAAAACCCTGGTAGGGTGCGTAAGTGTCGGTGAGAGCATTGAAGGTACGGCTCCAATCGGTAAACTCTCTATCTGTCAGGCCGCGCGACATGGTGACGATAGCAGGAATGGTTTCGTCCCAGAATCGCTGATAGACAGTGGGATTGACGCGCTTTTCGGCATAATTCTCGGCAGTAAGAGGTTTGAAATATTTCTCGAAGTCATCGATTTTGAGAGTCCACGAGGGATTGACAAACATATCGCCTGTGATAGTAGCCTTGAGGGGCGACGACATCAGGTGATAGTCGCCCGCTTTGAGTGCGACATCGGCAAATACGCTACCTGTGTATTTGAGGAACTGCTGGCCGGCGAGTACTGCGCCTGCCTCGAAGTGAATCGACTGGCAGCGATAGTCGCCCTTTGCATCGAGGACGGGATAATCGTCTATCTCGGCAGGTATAATCACGTTGGTACACTCCCAGGGTTCACCATTGGTCCAGTTGTCCCAGTTCTTCCAGTCCTTCCGGTCTGCGGGTTCCACTGCCTTACCTGTCCAGGTGGTCTGATAGGGGTGAAGTCTCAGAGTGACAGGGAAACTCTCGATTTGGCTCTGACCTTCAGTTACAAGGAGGCGGAGAGCATACTCGCCTGCATTTTCGCTTTTGCTGAAAAAGTCAAGGAAAGTTTCTTTGTCTTTGTCTTCACTTTTAACGGGAACAAGATATCCCGCATCGTTCATTGTCACATCGAAGTAATTAGTTCCTTTATTGTCTGTCACTTCAAGAGTGTAATTACCGTCGACGGCTTTTTCTACAAGAATTTCAAGGTCGTCGCTTGCGCATATATCCTTGGCCGAAAGCTTAAGTTCGGGCTTCCAAGTTTCCTCTAAATCTTTATCTTCGAAACAGTCGGGCACACCGTCGGCATTCGCATCCGAACGGCTGAATATACCGCAGATATTAAAGCCCTGTACATCAACACCACTGCCAAGTATCAGATCAAGGCCTACGATATCGCCCCTACTTTCAGTAGGAATGACCTGAAGATAATTATACTCATCCACTCCGAGAGTTACGTTAACGGCACCACCTGCCGTTTTGTCCTCGTAAGATCCGTCGGCATAATGCACTCTTAATTGCTGAACACCAATTACACCAGCCACGCTAACCTGATTGTGGAGAATGAATCCGACCGGAGTCCCGGCCTTTATAGGATCGAATTTTGTGTTGATGCTTATCTTTTGAGCTACACCGGCAGGCACGGCAACAGTAGCATACGAATCAAGACGACCGTCGAGCATATTGCCAAGATTTGAGATAGTGACACCGGCACCGACCCCGGCGAAACCATCCACTGTGGCAGTCGCACGATAGTTGCCCGCATTGAGGAGTTCGACACACTCCTGACCGGGGTCGGGACACTTGCTATCAGCTTCACGGTCGAGGAAAGCGTAGTATACGTCGACATACGTACCCACCTGCGCCTCAAGCAGTCCGGTGTTATGGAGCTCTATCGCATAGATAGGCGTATTGGCGGGAACAGTGACTGACAGACGAACTCGAGGTGTAGTCAAGTCTTTGATAAGACTGACATTGACACCGCCGGAAACACCTTCCACAATTGTCTCACCACCTTCACCAATAACTCGTATAGTATAGAAATTGAGGACATCGGCACCAACCGCACCATTTTCTTTATTCACCACAAAACCTACACGGGCTTTACTATTGCCCGTATTATATATTGCAGTGCCGTCTTCTTTACGAACACCTAAAAGACCTTGTACTTTTATTAGACCTACTTCAAGAAGGCTTTTAAATCTAAGGGCATCTGTTACATCTTTATTAACCACATTACCTAAGTCACCTTCAAGGGTCTTTCCCGGAATCCAAAGGGCTGCAGCATTATCTGCGGGGAAATATGCCTCAAGTCCGGAGAATCCCTCGCCATTGACAATGGGATCGTTGCAAGTCTTTGTAGTTCTTACACGGCGTGTAATAGTGGCATATTCTACGTGGGTTTCGGTGGTTTCACCGTTTTCAACTACCCATGTGCCTTTCACTACATAGTTACCGGGGGCATACATACCCTCCACAGCCCAGTTGCCTTTGCCGTCAATATCCACCGCTGTAGCCTCGGGGGAAGGGCCGCTGACTACTTCGTAAGTAACCTTACCCTTATCAACTGAAGGCAGACGATAGTTGGGAACATAGACAGTGGCATTTGTAAGTGCGAAATATGATGTTGCATCAGGCTCAACGGGCTTGCGGACATAAGCATAGTGTACAGTGCCGCCACCTACAGTTACTTTCAAACCGGAAAGCTCGAATTCTACACCGCTACATGGTTTGTTCACGGTCATACTGTAATACAGGTCGCTGCCGCTTGCAAGACCAAGTCCGACAATATCGGTGGACGACATTACATCCATTACATTGCCGTTTTCATCGAATGTTCGGAGGATATAGGTAGCACCGGCACCGATTTCCAGCAGCGAACCGTCGGTGACATAGAATCCGACTTCACTGCCGGGATCAACTGTTTCACCGAAGTTTACTCTCCAGCGTCCGGCTGCAATCAGGCCGAAGCCGGGACCGTTGTTGAGGTTGTCGTCGATAAGTTTTGCCTCTTGGATTGAAGTGTCGGAAGTATTGGTGCTGCACTTGGGGAACGTAGACTTGATGACGGGTTCGATAGCAGTCTCGCCTACGAAAGCATAGTACACTTCAAGGTTATCCTTAAGTACATCGGCGTTAACACCGCCGTTCGCGAGACAGATTTCATCGAACTTCTTTGAAAATTCGGCCTCAAGAGTGGTGAGCGAATTTTCAGTTCCGACAGTTACGTTGCCCAGACCGAGACCGAGCAGATTGCTGGAAGTGGTGACTGTCTTACGCTCCTGCTCTTCGCCGAGATAGTAGGTGACGAGTACAGCCTGCTTGAGAAGGTTCAGGTTGAGCACACCCGATTCGTTGGTCTTAATTACGAAACCGGCTTTCTGACCTCCTGAATAAGTATAGTTAAGGTCGCGTACAGCTACAACGCTATTGTAGGCGACTTCGGCACCGACACCCTCGCCACGAACGTTAGCAGAGTTTTTAAGGTCGGTATCGGTGATTTTGGAAAGGTCGTCTTCGTAAGAGCCTACAGAAACAAGCGAGTGCATGAGCTGGTCGACTATACGACAGGGGCCGACCAGAGGTACACGGCGAGTAGCCTTCCATGTACCGTCTTCCTGAGGTATAAGACCGGCGTTCTTGTCAAATTCAACGTTCTGATATAAATCGCCGCGCGAGGCCGATGAATAGCCGCCCGGGAGAAGGTCGTCGTCGCTGCACGATGTCAGCATCAGAAGACCGGATACGGCAGTCAGGGCCGAGAAACCCATGACTGCCTTATTTAATATATTTCTGAATTTCATTTATCTGTGATTGTGATTGGTTGGTTCTTAATCGATGATTGTGATGATAACCGAACGGCTCAGCTGAGGATCATCGAAGTACATATTGTCTACACCACCTTTGTCGTCGAGTTCGAGCTGCGATGCGGGCACACCATACTGCTCGGTGAGTACCTTGAAGACATTCTCCGAGCGGTGCTTGGCAAGCCACTCGTTGCGCTGAACGCTACCGGTGTACTTATCGGCATAGCCGGTGACAAGATAGCGGGTGTCGGGAGTAGCCTTCATCATCTCAGCCACAACCTTGAGATTGACAAGTTCGCGGTTTACAACGTCTACCTTGTCGATGACGAAGTTGACGAGATAGGGGAAGGTGACTACTTCTTTGAGAATCTCGGCAATATTTACATTCTGAGTCTCTTCCTTGACCGGCATATTGCGCAGACGATTGATTTCCTCGTTCAGCTCCATTATCTTGGTCTGATTATACTGATTGTAGATAGTGGTGCGCTGCGAAGCACGGTCCCAGCCGCGACGCTTGAAGTAGTATGTAACGCCGACGTTAAACGACACGTTCATATCAATAAGATTCTCCTTGCCTTCTTTGGCGTGAGTATTGTCGCTGTAGCCGTCGTAGGTGGTATCATAGAGAAGTCCGCGCAGCTTAAAGTCGAGCGACCACGCCTTGGCGGGAGTGAAGAAGTGACTGTACTGAAACTCGACGTGCGCGCTGAGTTCGTTGGCCGAGCCATATGAGAGTCCGAGGTGGTGAGTGATACCGAGGCCGGCGCCGGCAATGAACTGATTCATGAGGCGTGGAGAATTATCGTTCTCGTAGCCGTAGATGAGGCGCGTTACGTTGAATTTGGCACTTACCGAAATATCCCACCACTTGATGTTTTCGAGCCAGTAGCGGTTGCCGTTCTTATCGTAGAGTTCGGGACTCTCGCGTGTAAATACACCTGTGTCCACACTCTTGTGGCTCTTGGAGCGGAAGCCGGTATAGTTTACTTCAACACCGAAGCCGGGGAGGAACCACTTACCCACACCAATGTTGAACTGAGGTGTGAGTCTGTTGCTGAAACTGCCGGTGTGCTTGTCGCCAAAGAAGGCGTTTATACCGCCGTCGACAGTCGCATACCAGTTATTTCTGAATGGGTTCGACAGCACCTGGTGTGGGTTTGCCGATACTTCGTATGTCTCAACCATAGTGAAGGTCGAGTCGGGCTCGTTCTGAGCGACTGCCGAAGAAGCAGCTGTCACAGCCGCCGCAGTCAGTAATATCTTTGAATACTTCATTGCTTACTTGAGATCGATGATGAATTTATAGTTGCAGTCGATAACGGTCTGAAGCAGAACGTCGCCGTAGACCTGATTGAGATCGTTATCGAATGCCTGGCCGGCAAATGGAATCATTACAATACCGGCGCAGCCGGTCGACTCATCATTGCGGGCTGAGGCAAGATGCTTGGCTACGTCAAGGTTAAGGGCTTTGTCGATGTAGTACACCTGGCTAAGTGCTGACGAACCGTTAAGGCTACCATCGTCGATATTCCATTTTTTACTTGAAATTTTGATATCACTGATATTACTTGCCCGGCTTATATTAGTAGTATTAATATAATGACCGGATCCAGAATAGCTATGGGCAACATTATGGATATTATTATCACTTCTCTTTTTAAATACGAGAACGCCAAGTTTTCGAGCAGCCTCTACGGTTCTCGCATCTAACTTTAAACGCATTCGCTCAAGGTTTATTGACTCATTCTCATCAGCAAAGGCACATTCTTTGCCAAACCTATCATCTTCTGTCCAATTTTTTGTAAAATCTGAGTTTTCAGCGTTTCCATCACCCCAGACCATTACAAATTCCGTGCGGTTGCCAAATTCATCGAGGTTGTCTTTAAGGAAATCGGCAACAGCATTGCGAATCTCAACCCACTTCGACTCATCTGCTTTGCACATGTCGAGAACGCGGACACCGGCACGCAGCCAGCGTGTGACATCGGCACCAGTAGTACCGGCATCGCACTCAGCACCGGGAAGTGAAAGACGAGTCATATACATATTGCCGGGAAGATTCTTCATCCAGGCATTTCCGAGATTGCGGTCGGGGTCGAGATTGGGAAGATCAATGTCGATACGGCCCTCTTCGATCCAATCCTTATTGGGGAGTTTTACTACGAAGTCGTATGCTCCGGCAGTGTGAATCTTTACCTTTGTGCCTTTCATATCATCGCCTTTGACCGGCGGGAGGAAAGCCATAAGGCTGAGCGATTCACCCTCGTTGAGCATAACGTAAGGGTCTGCGCCATTGTCAATACCTACATATACGGCCTGGGGGCAGTCTTTGATGAGATCGTTACCGAGCTTGCCACCTTCAATATTGTAGTGATTAGAAGCTCTTGTAAGGTCGTAGGTAAATGTCGGTTTGCTGTTATTACCGTGCTGCAGACGGTTGGGCATGATAATGCTCACACCGGTTATCTTCATACCGTTGATGATACCTGTACCTATTTCGTGGTCGTCGCTATGAGCATGGATATGCACGTCGAGGGTAGTCATTATCGGGTTGAAGTGGAGAAGAACGTGCTGACCGGTAGGCACAACGGTGTCGCGCGCCATAAGGTAAGCGTTCTTCATGTCGGGAATGGTAGTGTACTCTCCGGCAGCAGACTTCGTATTTACGGAGACACGCTGGTTGGTGAGATAGTACATTTCATATTCCACCGATTCCCCATTGGGGTTGTGGCTATGCCTGCGGCTCAAAGGGTAAGCACCGGAGAATGTAAATACTTCGGTATCATCGAATTTATCGGGCCACTGCAGAGGATATTTATCCTTCAACGTGAGATTGGCATGGTAGTCGTGTCCGTCGACTATAGATACTGAATATCCGGCTGCGACATTACCGGTCTGATACTGAGCTTGGCCAAGCAAGTTGGTTCCTGTCTGAGCCTTAGCCTTGTCGCTGAAGAGGTGTATCTCATCGGCGTCTAACCAGTCCATCTGATACTTATCGTCGTCGGTGTAGTAAGTTCGGGAGCCGGGAGTTGCCGCTACACTGAAATCTATCGCAGCCCCGGGAGTAGCAGGTACTGCCGACGGGCGTATAGGTTCGTCTTTTTCAGAGCAAGCGCCCACGGCTATCGCAGCCAGCGGCAACATTGCTACTGAACATTTACGTACTAAACTATTAAATAACATTTGTTTGTGAAAATGATTGATTGCTATAATATTTTTATTCCCACTCGAGCTCGTCCTGACTGTAGGTCTGGCCTTCTTTCTGTCTTTCGATGTTGATGTGACGGTCCTTGTGATCGGGGCCTTGCTCTTGCGTTACGCTTGTAGCGCAGATACCGCTTTCAAGTTCGACGGTGATACGCGCCGTAGCGGGTGTTTCATAGATTTTCTTTTCCATTTGTATGGTTTATTTTGTAGTTATATTTTCGTTGTTATTGTCTTTCTTTTTCTTGCGGCGATGCTTGCCTTTTTCGCTGCCGTAAGTATAACCATAGCCGTAGCCATAGCCATATCCGTAGCCATAAGAACCGTATCCGTAGCCATAGCGCTTGGAGAGGGGCGCGCCGTTGAGCACGAGGGCCATATTGCGCAGCTTACGCTCGGTGTAGAGCGATTCGATATCCGGTATCTGACGGCGGTCGAGGCGCCCGATACGTGCCACAAAGATTGTGATATCGGTTATTCGGTTTGCAATAGTCGCATCGGCTATGATTCCGACGGGGACATTATCGGCAATGATGTAGTCGTATGACTGACGGAGCTCGTCGATAAGTTTGTCGAGACGGTCACTCATAAGAAGCTCGGAGGGATTGGGAGCCACGGGGCCGGCGGGGATGAAGTCTATACCATCGTCGAGGTGGCGGATGATGTCGGCCAAAGTCTTTGTGTGGTCGGCAAGATAGTTGGTGATACCTGTGCCGTGTACGTTGAGCTGGCGGCTGAGAGTGCCCTTGCGAACGTCGAGGTCTATCATTATCACGCGTTTGCCGGCGGCCTCAAGTGTCTGCGAGAGATTGCGGGATATGAATGTCTTGCCCGCGCCCTCGTTGAACGATGTGAAGGTGATTACCTGCAGCGGGTGTCCCTGAGGAGCCATAAACGACATATTGGTGCGCAGTATGCGGAAAGCCTCCGATGTGATTTCGGAAGTATCGGTGTCGTCGCGCTTATCGGCATTGGCCACGGTCTTGTCAAAGGGAATTTCACCAAGGAGCGGCACACTGAGCTTACCCTCTATTTCCTTGCGTCCGTGCACCTTGGTGTCGGTGAACAGTCGGAAAAGGAGGATGACTGTCGGGATAAGGAGTCCTGCGAGGAACCCGAGAAGGAGGTAGTGATTGCGCGACGGAGCAATAGGGCCTTTAGGGCCGTGCGCGCGGTCGACAATGCGGGCATTGTTATCGGCCATGGCCTGAGAGAGCGCGTTTTCCTCGCGCTTGTTGAGCAGGAACATATAGAGCGACTCTTTTATCTTCTGCTGGCGCTCTATAGAAATAAGTGTTCGCTCTTTGGTAGGAATCGAAGCTGTACGGGCCTGAGTCTGACTCTGGTGGCTCAGAGCCGACTTGCGCTCTACCTGCAGGTTGAGTATGATATTGTCTACCGAGCGTAGTATCGACTGGCGGAGCGCATGGAGCGTGAGGTCCATTTCTTCGAGCACGGGGTTCTCGGAACCGCTGTCGTCTGCAAGACGGTCACGTTTGAGCTTGATTGAGTTGTATTTGGCTATATCGCTGTCGATGCCCGAGCCTTCGAGGCCGGTATTTGTAGGCATGTATTCGCGAGCCTTTTCGGGGTCGTTGATATAGTCGCGGATATAGTTGGCCCACTGCAGACGGGTGTCAAGCCCTATGATTTCGTCGGAATATTTCTGAGTCTCGCCTTCGTAGCGGTTTGCCGTGCTTCCGAGGTCGACAATGCGATTGGTCTGCTTGAACGATTCGAGGTTATCTTCGACGTTGCCGAGCTCATTCTCGATGATTATCAAGCGGTCGTTGATAAATTCGGCGGTATTTACCGCAATCTGGTTTTTATCCTGAATTGCCTGCTCGTTGTAGAGAGCCACAAGAGTTGTGAGCACGTCGGCGGCACGGAGCGGGTTGGTATCGCGCAGCGAGAGGTTGAGAATCGAAGCTTCATCCTCTTCCTGACGGATGCCGAGGTTGGCGAGGAAGCCGTCGACAGCACTGCTCAGAGGTATTTTGACTACGCGTACAGGCTCGTTTTTCCAGCGTGCAGAGAAGTTGGGAGTAGCATGCAATACTATAGCCTCGCTGCCGAAACGCATGGTATCGCCGAGCGCGATATTGAACTCGTCTGCTTCAGCCTTAAGGCCGCTGATGTCGGATATATGTACCGTCTCTGAGCTTATGCCGGTGACAGTAAACGCGAAACCGCGCTCGGGGAGCACCTCGTCCATAGTCACCGACACGGGCGACAATGAGTAGAGGTCGCGGCGGCGCAGACCGTCCTTATCGCTGTATATTACGTCGGCGTTGAGGCGTGTCACCACTTCTTCCATAAGGTCGAGTGAGCGGAAGTGGAGAATCTCGTTGGCGACATTGATTTTGTTGATATAGCTGTCGAAACGATCAAGACCGGCCGACATGGTTTTGTTGGCAGGATCTTTGATAATTACTGTAACCGATCGGAAGTAAATATCGGGCGACGTAGCATAGCGGTACCATGCCAATGCCGTGCACACGAGTACCGATATCAGAAACCACTGCCACTTGGAGAGGAGGTAGTAGAAGATATCGGTAATGTTTATTCCCTGGTCGGACTGTGACTGATTGTTTTTTGAAATAGCCATTATATATAGTTATATATCTGCTTATTATCTACGGAATGCCCAGATTGCCGATACTCCGAGCGATGCAATGCTTACGATAAACGATGAAATCTGCCAGCCGCGGTTTTCGCGCTCTTTACTCTTGTACTTGGGCTCGACATACACTATATCGTTGGGCTTGAGATAGTAGAAGGGAGAATCGAACATCTCGCGGCTCGTGAGGTCGTGCTCGAGTACCATGCGTTTGCCGTCGACTTCGCGTATCACTTTCACATTGGTAGTCTTGCCGTTGGGAAGCACATCGCCGGCATTGGCTATTGCTTCGAGGAGAGTCACGCGGTCGCCGTCGACAGAGAATGTGCCGTTTTTGGCCACGGCACCCATTACGGTGTACTTGAAGTTGAGCAAGTCGACCGATACTTGCGGGTCTTTAATATAGTCGCCGTCGATAATCTTCTCACGTATTATATCGGCTATCTGTGTGAGGCGGAAGCCGGCTACATGTATCTTGCCGAGGACGGGGAATGTAATATCGCCGCGCTTGTCTACACGGTAGCCGGTTTCGGGTGTCACTCCCGAGCCGGTAGTGGATACGTCGCCTTCGGCATTGATGCTCACGGCGCTGTTGCGCACATTGAAGGGCACGGCGAGTTCGGGCTTGCGACAGCTCACCGTAATGGAAAGAAGGTCGTTGGCCTTGACGATAGTTTCGTTGTCGGCCTTAAACGTATAGGCCTGTGTTGGTTCCATGTCGGCAAGATAAACGATGTCCTTGCTCTGCTTGCATGAACTGAGTAGCATCAAGGCTGCAAGTATGATGTATAATGTCGGTCTTAACATATCGGATTACTTCGAAAGTCTTGTAAGATTGGTTTTACATATCAGGGCTGCTTCGGTGTCGGGTCGGCACTCGAAGTAGCCGACGGGCACTGTCTCGCAGATTGCTATGAGATTGGAGTGCAGCTGTTCGAGCAGAGCGCTGTCAGCCTTGACAGCCGAGCACGAGGGGAGAATGGTGACGAATGCCTGCACTTGGTCAAGATGATGATACCTGTTGGCAGGCGACTGGCTGAGCCGGACAATTCCTCCCAACGGGTGGCACTCGTTCTTATAGCACGGTGTCTTGCCCGACCAAGGCGAGCCGCAGACCACGGCATTGTTTTCACCGACGACCACAACGGGGTTATCGTCGTTAAGGAGCTCCGAGCCCTCGAAGGCGTTGAGCCACAGCGAAGCATGCGTGCTCTTACCCGTTCCGCTCTTGCCGATGAACAGTTGAGCTTTACCGCCGAGGACGACCGCAGATGCGTGTAGCGACACTCCGCCGTGCGGTATAATTGCCTGTGAGAAGAGTATATGAAGCATCGAGGAGAGAGCCGCAGAGCTGCAATTGTTGCCTATAAAGGCTTCGGCACGGGTAAAACGGGTGTCGAAGGTGGCATAGTGGAGAGGGCCGCAGGCATATCGCACCGTGAGCAGATAGCCTTCGGTAATACGGTATAACCGGCAGTAGCCGAACTCGTTTACACTCTCCTCAAGCACATTCAGCCCCTGCACGTCTGGCTCGGCATCGAGGGCGCTGACGGTAACAGTCAACAGAGGCTCGCTATGCGAATCGGCACTCGCAAAAGGAGCGAACGAAGGCAGCAGACTTTCTGCCGACATTCCTGCGGGGAAGTCAACAGCGATATCAAAACCGGCGATTGTGTATGAGCTGCGTTTCATCTGTTGAGTGAGCGGGTGATAAGTTGCCAGAGCGTTGAAGCCGAGTGGCGAGGAGTGTACGGAAGGAGACGTAAGTTGTTGCGAAGCACTACATTGAATGTATCGGAAAGCTTGCTTCCTTTGCGGGTATGGAGCCCGAAGTTGCCGCCACCGAACACTATGCTTGCCAGGGGGCGCGAGTCGATGTGGCTGAAACTACCCGGGACTAAGTCGGCCGTCATTCCCAGGTAGTCGCACATGAACGAATGGAGCAGATTGTTCCAGCGTGTCAGACCCGCATCTTTATACAGGTGCTGCAGTGCCGATATTTCTTCCGGCATACCTTGTATTTTGCTGTATGCTACCGCAAGATCACATATCTGTCGCAATCCTATGCCGAAGCAAAGTGCATGGCGCAGTATATGCAGGTTGAGCATGAGGATGTTGACACTCGGCACCGGCATCATGGCGCTTACAGATTGCGAACCTGCGATTGCGTAAGGTTCGAAACAGTCGCTACCGAGACCGTCAATGAGGTGGCGCACACGTCGCGGCTGCATGTCGAACATCGAGGGATGTATCTCTACGATTTCGCCATTGCAGCGTGTGAGATAACTGCCGTCCGGCATAAGCTCGACCTTGCCGCAAGACTCGCTCAGGAGCTCAACACATCGGCTCATATCTCCCGTACGGGGGAAATAGAGGTCTATGTCGCCACACTCACGCATCAGCGGCTCGGGATAATACTGTGCCACAGTCTGACCCTTGAGCACCACGGGGATGATTCCTGCTGCATTGAGCCTGCTGCAGACCGACGCCAACGCGCTGTTCATCTCGCGGTTGCGGCGCTCTATCATGGCAGCGTTTGCACCCCAACGGGCCAGCATACCCATGTCGGGCATCAGTGTGTCGGGAACGGCTGAAAGCCCCTCGAAGCACACACCGGCAACGGTCTGACGGACAGCGAGGTCGAACACTGCCGGCCACTCGTCGCGGCCAAGATGCCCGAAATCACAGGCCGTGTCGCCCCACAGTGCTGCCGAGAGCAGCCTGCTCAGAGTAACTGTTGCCACCGAATCTGCCTTCATTCAATCAGGCCCATGCTTTTCCACTGCCCGAGTTGAGCTTCAACATCGGCACGCGCCGTATCGCGGTCTACATCATACTCTGCTACAAGTGCGTCGGCAAGAGCCCGGGCATCAGTCGCGTCGTCGAGATGCTGCCAGATGAAGGCTGCCGTGGCATTCATGCTGTAGACGTCGGCGAAATTGAGAGCCTTACCCTCGACAGAAACGAGCAGATATCTGTTGCCGCACTTCCGGAGTGAAATATTGCACGTTTTCTTCACTTCTCAGAATTGTTTGCCCGAGAGGATTGAGTAGACGGTAAGCCACACAATCTTGATATCGGTCCAGAGGTTGTGCTTGTTTAGATATTCGAGGTCCATTTCAAGACGTGTGAGCATCTTCTCCATAGTATCGGTGTAGCCGTTATACAAGGTCGCCATAGAAAATACGCCGGGACGCATCTTATAGAGCTGACTGTAGCGGGAGTCATGCTCCATGATTTTGTCTATGAAGTATTTACGCTCGGGGCGATATCCTACAAAACTCATGTCGCCCTTGACAACGTTCCACAACTGGGGGAGTTCGTCGAGATGATGCGAGCGGATAAAGGAGCCGATGCGTGTGAGGCGATCATCTTCCTCCTTGCAGAGCAGAGGAGTACCGTCCGACTCCGAGGTCTGCTTCATGGAGCGGAATTTATAGAGTGTGAACGGATGACCGTGGTATCCGATGCGTTGCTGCTTGAAAATGACGCTGCCGCCGTCTTCGCGTTTTATGGCAGCGTAAATAAGCAGGTACAGTGGCGAAAACACGACCATTCCAGTCATCGCGAGAATCACATCGAAGATGCGCTTCAGGGTCGCGTTCAGCTTGATTGGTGATTGGTTGGTGTCGTCGCATATCAGCCCATGCTCTATGGATTGACTGCTGAACACCATCTTTAGCATTTCTTCCATTATAAATCTTAAAAACTGTTTTCCTAAGGATTCTCTTATGTGATTTTCTTTAGTGATTTTTGTTTATTAGTGCTTATTATATATCAGTACCTATTGTTCAATACGTTTTCATAAATTGTCTTACAGTCGTCAATCATCTTTGACTTTGTAAACATCTGTTCATAACGATTGCGGGCACGCTCGCAGAAAGCATTGTAGGTGCTTGTATCGGTGCATATATCCAGAATAGCGCCTGCGAGCGCCTTCGGGTCATCTGTACTTACATTAAGGCCGGATACGCCGTGAGCATTCACCCAGGGCACACCCGAGCCGGGTATTTTTGTGGCGACCACAGGTCGGCCTGCCGCCATAGCCTCAATCTGGACTATCGCGAAGGCTTCGGTCTTGAATACGCTGCTGAGGCAGAATACGGTGCAGGCTTCGAAATAGGCGCCCAGCTCTTCTCCGGAGATGAAGCCGGGGAGATACACGCGGTCGGAAAGTCCGAGACGGTTCACCTGCTCCTCAAGTTCACCTCTGAGCGGCCCGTCGCCTCCTATTACTATCGCATAATCATCGGGGAGCATCGTGGCGGCCTCTATCAGATTGCGAAATCCTTTGTAGGATACGAGGCGGCCGAGCGAGAACACTATCTTGCGTCTACCGTACCGATCCTTAATTCTTTGGACAGCTTCCGTGGTGGCCTTCATACGGTCTACACCTATAGGTAGTGCCACGCATTTATGTGCTTCTTGCTTCAGTGACGGACTTCCGGCGAGATATACAGGAGAGGTGCCGATGATAAGATTGGCGCGCTTTATGAGCCAGCGCTGGAGCGGACCGTATAGCCTGAGCATCTTACGCTGACGCAGGATATCGCTGTGCCAGTGCAGTATCACTTTGCCACGATAGCCCGACAGCTTCAATGTCAGAGCCGCCATAGGGTCGGGGTGGTGCACATGTATTATGTCATAGTCGCTGCACCGCTTCCTCAACTCGGATATCATAGAGGGCGAAATCATGGTGGAGGCTACTTTGACCCATGTACGGCAACCTATGATATTACCACGAGGCGTGAGGTTGATTTTACGTCCTTTCCCGTCGATGAGCGCACACAACATGTCGCAGTCGACACCTTGCTTTGAGAGCCCTTCGGTGAGGTCGTACATCACTTTCTCCACACCTCCGCGTATAGGATAGAATTTACCTAATTGGAGTACCTTCATTATAATTTGCGGCAAACCTTTCTTCAAGGTTTGCGTATTAGTTCGTCGTAGAGTTCTAAATAATTGTTGTATCGCTCTTCTTTTCTGAAATTGTCGAGCGCAAACCGGCGGCACGCATCGCTGAACGCGTATCTGCCTGCCGAGCCTATTTGCCTTACGGCGGAGAGCAGACCTTGCACATCGCCCTGCTCTACTATTGCTCCGCCCGTGGTGCCGTCTATGGATTCGACGCTACCGCCTGTTCGGTAAGTGACCACGGGAGTGCCACACGACATAGCCTCGAGATTGACGGTAGGATAATTATCCTGCCAAGTGGGATTTACAAATGCTGTCGCTTCAGAGTATAGCTCGGCGAGCTGCCCCACATCGGAGGTACGTTCTATGGAGCGTATCGATGCGGGTAATCGGCGTGCTGTATCGCTATCAACACCGACAAGCACTATTACCTCATCGTCAGCGAGTAAGCGGGACATGGCAATGAAATCATCCAGTCCTTTTTCTCGACTCCAGATACTTGCCAGGCCAAGTATTATTTTTTTATCATCACTGATACCGAGAGCCTTGCGCACTGATGTATTTCGTCGCGGGCTGAATACATCGGTATCTATACCATTGTGAATCACCTGCATGGGATAGTCCTTAAGGAACGAACTGCTAAGCTCGTCCTTCATCCACTCCGATACAGGAATGATAGTCATGCGGTCTACAGGCAGGGAAGTGAAGGCCCTGCGCTTGTCTATGAAATTGCGGCGCGAACGATCCACGAAAATACTCCGCGGGAAAGCTCCGTGTTGCGGGCAATCGTGACACTCTTCCTGCCAGCGGTTGCACCCTATATAACTGTAGTAGTAGCAATGACCGGTAAAGAGCCAGCAATCGTGTACGGTCCATATCACTTTGGCACGGCTGTGGCTGAGGTAGTCGAAGAGCACGCGGTAGTCCAGGAAGTAACCGTGGATATTGTGAATATGCACTATATCGGGGTCGATGTCACGCAGTTGCTCTACAAAGCGGCGCGTAGCCCGTGTCGAGGCAAGGCCATGACGGTCGGCCAGACGTGTGGCCAGCCCGTGAAGAGCGGTGCTGATACGATTGCCCACAGGAATGGTCTCGGTGGTGCAATTCATCATACCATCGCGACCTCGGCTGTAGGCGCAATAGTTTTTCCAACCGTTTTTCTCCGCCAAAGCTCCTATCTCCTGCATGATTCGGCCGGTGGAAGTATTTGTTCGCAGTACGGGATTTATCTGTACAATCTTACCTTTCATTCAAGAACTTTCTCAAAGAGATTCATCCACATCTGCATTACTCTCTCTTCCGAGAAGCGGTCTGCGACACTCATGGCCCGCTTGCCAAGAGCGGCACGCCGGCTATCGTCGGACATGAGAGCCAATATGCTTTCGGCCATAGCGTCGCTATCGCCGTCGGACACTATCAGGCCGTCGGAGTTATGAGTTATTATGTCGCGCGGACCGCATTTATAGTCAAAAGTCACCACCGGCAGCCCGGCGCTCATTGCCTCTATCATCACCATAGGGAAGCCCTCGTAGTGCGAGGTCATTACAAGCATGGAACTTGTGGCGTATTCGTCGGCGATTCTGTCGGTAGGGGCGTTGAGAGTAACGCTGTCGGTCAACCCGAGCTGACTTATACGGTCGGCAAGCATATCTTTCCACTCGCCGCGTCCGAAAATATCAAGCGTCCAGCCTTCCGAACGCTTGTCGGACCGCACTTTGGCCCACACGTCGATAAGGCGGTCAAAACTTTTCTGATAGTCGAGGCGTCCGACTGCTATCACGCGCTTGGCCGTGCAATTGCTGTGCGCTGCCGAGATCAGTGCAGCGTTGGGTATCACCTCTATATTGGTGAGCGAGCCCCAATAGCCCCGGTCTTCGTCGGTAAGTACCACAAAGCGGTCGAACCGTCCGGCAAGCTTGCTGTCGGTACGGCTGCGGAGCCGGTCGAGAAGCCCTGTAAGACCCGTACGTCCATACTGCAGCCTGAAATAGCGGTTGAAGTGCAATTCGAGAATCTTTCGGCTACCGTCCTTTATCGACGGAATGAACGAAGATTCCGACGGGTAGAGCGACACCGTGATATCGGGGCGCTCCTGCATGAGCAGTTCGGTAAGCCGACGGCGATGCAGACTGCGCTTTCTTATATAAGATGGTATGCGTTTGTACAGAGGTATAAACTTATCGTCGGTGTAATTTATACCGAGATCAACAAGACGTACTCCTTCAGGAAATTGGTAGAAGGGAGCACGACCGTTCTGATCAGTTGTTACCACCACTATCTCCCAATCGCGGTTGCGACTCATCCACTCAATCTTATTGAGCAGAACACGCTCCATTCCTCCGGGATTGTAAAGCGAACAATGACAGTAAACAATCTTCATGCAGATATTACCTCCCGTTCAAATTCTTCTTCGCCCGGCATATAATCTTCATTTTCTTTACGCGATATGCACAGGAAAGGGGCAAATACTACAAACAAGTCACTTGATACTTTAAACCACTGTATCAGATTCAATACAAGGATAAGTATAAACATCCATTTGAATAATGGAAAGCGCCAACAACAGATCTTACATACCCTTATAAAATACATTATTAACAGGCAGAGACCGACAAGCCCGAAATAATAGATATAACGCAGGTAGCCGATATCGGTACCTTTGTAATAGCCATGATAGTCAGGCCCTACATAGAAGGGGTCGAAGGTAGCCAGCGTATCATCGTTAGGATTATTGAAAAAACCGTCGCCGATGAGCCACGTCCTCAGATTATCGGGCCACACGACCATGCTCCTCAGAATATCGTTGGAGTGGGTCTGCCAGTGGCCGTGCTCGACAAGAGAGAAGAAGCCTTCGAAGCCGAAACGTATATTCTCACGTGCTCCGGCGTTGGTATTATACAATATTATACATACTATCACAGATATGAGTGATAACATAAACAGTTTGCCCATAATACCTCTTGATGAGACTTTCACAAACAGCGATCGGAATAGAAGATAGACTGAACCTAAAATCACACCGAATACCGTTGAGCGCGATATGAAGTCACCTATAATGGCTATTATAAATATGGCGGCTATATAGATATACTGATTAATCGAACTATCGTCTATACTCATCAATACTGTTGCCATAAGGATCACTGCCGCGAATCGAAAACCCGCCACATCGAGCGAGCAGCCGATTCCGTGAAGTCGCGATGATCCTGCGGTATTACCCATATATCCCTCTCCGCCGAAAGTTGCAGTATGCCAGTTCTCTGCTACCGGATTGCTATCAAAGAGCAATGCGAGAAAGCACTGCACCACACACACGGCTATCAGATAATTCACTGTAAGCGGTACTGATACCCCGCCATGTACAGCTTTGATGAGCGTAATCACGGCGTATGCACCGCCAAGCCATACCCACATCGACATGAAGTAGGCCGCGAAGGTATTGTCGGCGGTATTATTTAACGCCATACTCAGCATCGCTATAAGCGAAATACCGAAGGCATAGAGCGAAAGCACCAGAAAATCGCGGTCGATAGCCCCGTCGTGTTTCTTAATCAGACTGTAGGCGAGACACAGCAGCCCTACCACGGCAAGCAACATCTTTGAGTTGGCAGCCGGAAGCATCATCGGGACAAACGGAAAGAAATAGCAGCTCGTCACTACCACAGTCAGCGGGACAAGTATGAGTTTCGAAGCTGTCATCTGTATATCACTCCGTATATTATCTTCTGTATAATCATGTTATATGCCATATTGACCACCGACAGGCCATGTGCGGCACTCCACTGAAGCAGGCGTGTCCGCAATGCCTGATAGCTGTTAGTCATTATGTATCTATCCGCCTCCTGATACCAATCTTTCCACAGCGCTATATCGCTGCGACGACCTGTGAACAGGAACGGCAGCTTGACATTCAGCTTGAACCAGGCCAGTTCGCGTTCGGAGACCTTGGCTCTAAGAGAGGCGCACACATCGGCAGTATTTGTTTGCAGTTGCTCGAGATGAGCAGCCGAATATTGCTTGGTGAGAGCGCCTGCATTTGTACGCACATAGTGGTAGTACGCTTTCGGCAGATGCCTTACGCCGCGAGCAGCGGCAAGCAACTTTATGATAGTCATATCCTCACCCATGGCAAGTCCCTCAGGGAAAAGAATGCCCGAATCGGTGTAGAGTCGGCGGGATATAAGTTTATTCCACACATTATATTTTATCTCACCCGCGAGAGTAAGGGTGAGCGCCTCGGCAGGAGATGTGGCTGAGGGTTCACGCATGAGCCGCGAGCCGGAGTCGAAGGTCAGATACCAGTCGGCCCACACAAAGTCGGACCCGGAGACTTCGGCAATAGCATACATGCTTTCGAGCATCCCGGCGTCGGCATAGTCGTCGCTGTCCCAGTGAAATATGTATTTACCCGTGGCGGCAGCCAGGCCCGTATTACGAGCGGCAGGCAGCCCTCGGTTCTCATCGTGGGTGAGTATCTTCACACTTCCCGAACGTTCGGGGTAGCGGCTCACCACTTCGCGTACAATACGCATACTGGAGTCGGGGGTGCAGTCGTCAACGAAGATATACTCAACCTCATCGAGGGTCTGCGTCATCATCGACTCTACGGCACGTTCTGCAAAGCGTTCGACACCATAGACGGGAACTATTACCGATACTTTTATTTTACTTTCCGCCATTTCTTCAATCGCTCCATCAATCGGTCTTTGACATACAGCAGACGCACTCCAAGGCGCGGCGCAGGATTGATGAAGATTTTATATTTGGTGTCGATATTCGCTTCAATGAGACGCCTATGCACTCGATCGTGAAGTTCATTGATATGCAGCCGATTGATAAGCTCTTTGCGTGAGACGTAAAAATGACTCTTAGCAAGTGTCTGCAGCATGTAATAATACATCATTACAGATAGTTTTCTGTAATATGCACTCTGAAGAGGCTCTGCTATCTTGGTGCTGCATTCATAAAGTAAGTCAGAAAGACGAGCCAGACACACAAGCTGATCCTCACGCAGAGAGAAGGCAAGTGAACCGGCACGATGGCGATACAGATACATCACCTCATCAAGATAACCGCATCTCAATGGATTAATCAGAAGACGAGTAAAGAAATCAGTCTCTTCCATATACGTCAGTACTTCCTTAAAACGTAAGTCGCGGATCACGTCTTTGTCTATCAAATAAAGCCAACAGAACCACTCACCGTCGATAGCATACTTTATAAGTTCTAAGTTCGTCAGCACGCGATCGGTAAGTAGTGACTTATCTTTCGTGACTATACTCAGTGGTTTGAGATTTTCATCAACTTGACGACACTCAAATCGTACCAAGTCGAGCTCGTACTTTGTGGCATAGTCCACGAGTTTTTTTATGCAGTCGATATCGCAAATCATATCGTCGCTGTCGCAAAACAGCAACCATCGACCCGAGGCAGCATCAATCCCGGCATTACGCGCCGAAGAAATACCTCCGTTTAGCTTATGTATGACAGAGACATTCCCGTAGCGCGATGCGTAAGCATCACACCTGGCACCTGAACTATCAGTGCTGCCGTCGTCTACGAGAATTATTTCCAAGTCATCGTATGACTGACTCACAATAGATTGTACACATTCATCGAGCCACTTCTCCACATTGTATACCGGCACAATCACCGATACCAATCTTTCAGTCCTTTGCCTATTAGTCATTATTAAGACTTTGCTTTGTTGAGAACTTTATTGTAAAGCCGAGTACAGGTTTTGACAAAATTCGCTCCCACTATCCTGGATATAGAGTTAATCAATCTAACTTTCAATGGCAGCCAACTTTCTGCATAATGGTGAATACTTCGCGTATTTTCAGTAATCTTCAGCTCTTTAGTATTGTAATCAATCGGGCAGAAATAATCTTTAGGATATATCCTTACCCCTTGTACTTCTTGTATCCCGGATATATTTTTGAGCCCTTTTTGAATCAATAAATCTGTTGTGTATTGAACAACATTCTTGATATTAAAAGAGCCGTCAGAGTCTTGGAAATGTAGATTTTCGTACATGTCAAGAATGTCTTTATATAATTCCATTCCGGCAGTGGCTCCAAGACCTAACCCGGGAGCTACTCCCAAAGAACACTCTGTCTCAGTAGGGCAAAATTCATTTTCACACCCCATGAATGCACCCTCTCCGACAATATCCTTCATCGATTTTATGACTTCAACATCGGTGTCAAAATATAATCCACCATACCTATACAATACCCAAAATCGAGCATAGTCACTTACAAATGCATATTTTTTTGCCTTATATGCCTCAGCACAATACGGAATAATATTTACATCAAAATTTGATTCATTCCACTGTTTAATTTCATAATCAGGAAAATATTTTTTCCATGAGTCAATGCATTTCGTGGCTAATGCAGGAAGTTTTTTCCCTCCGAACCAACAATAATGTATAGTTTTTGGAATCATGCTGATGTACTCATTCAAAAGATTTGAGCGGCAACTCGGGGTAGCTTAGTCTGATACCCTCGAGCTCCACCTCAATATCAAGGTCCGGCCGGATTTCGGCAATTCCTACGATAACTTCTTCAAAATCAGCTATAAGCTCTTTAAAGCCCACGCTGTGATAAGTGTAAAATTTAGAAGGCACAAATGCTCCGATATGCCTCAATACACTCAGACAGACGGCCGCAGCCTGCTCATAGTCGTGTCGGAAGCGGAGCGTACGGGCACGTCCGAGCCACGAATCGAGGCTGTTGGCGATTGCCATTGCATCTATCTCGCAATCAGCGTGGAAAAACACTTTACCAACTTCTTTATCGATAGGAGTGAGAAGCTCTTCGTCTTCAACGTCGCTGTCTTCCGTAGCCTTCTTCTCTGCCACATACTCGCTTGCATTCACAAAGTTATCTTTGTGTATACCGCTTATAGCCACGCTGATATTGCCCATACTTGTCACCAGACAACGGTCGCGGTGCAGGCGCACCACATAACCCTCAAGCCCCTCAAGCGCACCCGACAATATTCGGATATAGGGCTTGCCGTCGGCGTAATACTCGATTGGCTTGACGAGGAAACGAACTTTGCGTTCATCAAGTGACGACAGCCTCATAAAAGCCTGCATCTCCCTGTTGGTGATTTTTGCAGCCCTGCCGCTTGTATAGTCAACGGCAAGATGCAGCCACGGTAGCCTTTCGGCAAGAAAGCGTTTGACCTCGGCAGGATTGCCATGAACAAATATGAGGCCTGAAATAGTGGGCCGGACCGATTTAGACACTCCCGCTTCGTTGCGGACATACGTTACAGTCGAATGAACATAGGTCTCGAATCGTTCTTTGAGAATCTCCTCTACTCTCGCCAACTTCATCTTATGGGCGAAAAGAAACACCCACGGAGTAGCGGAATCACTTGACACCGGCGTATAACGATCCTTAGGAGAAAGCGAAGTATCCCCTAAGATTCTTTCGGCACTTGTGGCTACAGAGCAAGAACCTGAGCTATCCAGCGACATTGATTCCAGCGACTGCTATGTTATTTGTTAACTGGCTGTTTACAAAGTTTATAATCACCATTTCAAATAACTGTTTCAACGCATTACACGCTAATTTACGTTCTTTTTCCTATCTCTAACTAAGAGATTTGGAATAGCAGTAACTTATTAAATGTCTATGTGTTATATCGGAGGAGGGGATTCCGTTTGCTAAAAATTAATAAATGAATTTATTTTAACAATCATACTGAAAAAATTTAACTCATATATATTTGGCTGACTCAATTTATTTCCGTAATTTTGTAATCCTGAATCCAAATCTCTTAGTTAGAGATTTGGATAAAACATTCCCCCATTACGTAATACACTCAACGGTTGCGCTCAAAGCGCAGATACAGTACAAGCAGAAGCACGCATCCCGTGCCGATAAAGGGCATGCCGACCAGAGAAACCGACCGCAGACCCCAGCCCGCCGAAAGCACAGCTCCACCAAGGAACGCAGCCACGGCATTGCCGGCGTTATACGCAATCTGGATACATGCGGCACCCAAAAATTCGCCACCTCGCGAATAGCCTACTATAGAGGACTGCAACGGACTTCCCGAGCCGAAAAGTACTGCCGTACCGGCCATCATAAGTACGACCGCAGCCCACTGACAGGATCCGAACAAGAAGAAAAGAATCAGAACGGGAAGCCCCGCCGCCTGAACGGAACATGCCACTGCGGCAGGCTTGAAACGGTCGCTGAGACGTCCGGCCATAAGATTACCGCCCACCATACCGGCTCCGGCGAGCACCATGAGCCACGAAAGGTCGTCCTGCGTAAATCCGCTCACCCGTGTCAACTGCGGGTCGATATAGCTGTACCAGCAGTACAGACCTATCTGACCGAAAAGCACACCACCGAAAATAAGCCAGGGCGGCAGTGTCTTCAGAAAACGGAACTGAGATTTAAACCCATGATTTTCCAACGCAGGGAGCGCCGGAATCCACATTCTCAGAGCTATAGCGGTCAACGTTCCGCAGATACCCACGATAAGAAAAGCCAGTCGCCAACTGAAATTATTGGTAAGGAACGTACCGGCGGGCACTCCCACGAGGTTGGCCACGGTCATGCCGGCAATCATATACGCCACTGCCCTCACCTGTTTGCCTTCCTCAGCAATCTTCTGTGCCACAATAGCTCCCACGCCGAAGAAGCATCCATGCGGCAGACCCGACACAAAACGGAATGCAAAGAGCGAACCAAAGCTCCACGCCGCGGCAGCACACAGGTTACCAACGGCTATCAGCACGCCGAGTATCACCATTAACCGACGCAACGGCAGGTTGCGGGCAAACAGCAGCAGCACGGCACCTGCGCACACGCCAAGTGCATAAGCCGAAATCAAATGTCCGGCCTTCGCCACATCTATTCCCAGCCCCTGTGCAATCTCGCTGAGAATACCCATCATAAGAAACTCGGCAATTCCTAACGAAAACGTACCCATTGCCAAGGCAAACAATCCTTTATTCATCGTATCGTACCGAAGAGCTCACATATTCAGTCTCTTCCATGCCGCAAAATTACTCATAAATTTCCATTTTCGCTTAAAGTCTCACCCTCTTATGATAGTGAATGTCATATACGCGATATAAAGTAATACGAGCAGGCTTCCGAATATACGCCCTATCGACTTGTTTTTCGAGAGCAACGGTACAAGCCATATCAAGGCCGAAGCCCCTACAAGCGTTATGAAATCGACAAACCCTATAGAGTCGGCTTTTAGCGGTACCACCGTTGCACTCAATCCCACCGAGAGCAAGGCGTTGATCACACACGAACCCACGATATTGCCAAGCGCAATGCCGCTTGCGCCTTTAATAGCGGCAGTCAAAGACGTGACCAAATCGGGCAACGCATTGCCTATCGCCACAACGGTCAGTGCCACAAGACCCTGACTCATACCTACTTTCAGAGCCAGCCCGCTTGCGCCGTCGACAACCCAGTTACCGCCCACAACAAGCGCAACAAGTCCGGCGGCAATCATCACCCATGAGAACCATTGCTCTTGCTTCAGGCATGACAATTTCTCCGAGACAGCCGACTCGGCCACATCTCCGGCAGGCTTATTATCAGTCGGTTCAGGCGCGGAAAGAGGCCTCTCTCTACGTGAGTTCAGAATCATAAACCACATGTAGAATACGAATATCATAATGAGCATTATGCCCGCCGTACGGTTCACAATATTGTGCGTCGTGCTGTCGAAAAGTACCGTATCTCCAGCCACCCACAGCGCAACCGATGATATCAGGAGGATAGGCAGGTCCTGATAACGCAGCTCGGCACTCACCTTCAACGGGCGCACAAGACCCATAACACCCACAACCAAAAGCAAATCAAAGGTATTCGACCCTATCACCTCGCCCACAGGCATCGCCGACTCGCCGTGGAACGCCGACTCAACGCACACCACCATATCGGGCAGAGTGCTGCCGAGAGCAACCACCGTAAGCCCGATGATAAGGTTCGACACCTTGAATCTTTTAGCCACAGCTACAGCTCCGTCGGTCACATAATTGGCGCCCGCCACAAGGAGGCCCAAACCTATAAGTAAAAATAGTATGTCGTGCCACATAAGCTTTCGGGTAAGTAAGTCTTGTTCATTACTTTTTATGAACGTCGACCGACGCCATACAGTTCTCACTCAGCAGCATTTTATGGCGGAGGACAATGTCAGACAGAAATACCTGTTGGTTGAATTTTTAACTGATAACTTGGTATTTCTGCAATCTACTTGTGGGCTTGTCCGGTATTGTCATTTGGATTCTTGTTCCTATAAGTGGATTAAGATAACGCTCTCTAAAATTTCTATTATTTTTAAATCCACAATAGGCTGCTATTTCAGCTAACGAGCGAGGTTGATTGCAGAACTCAATTATTTTCTCTACAATAGTATTATCAATTTGACTTGTGCGCTGACTTGTGCGCTGACTTGTGCGCTGACTTGTGCGCTGACTTGTGCGTTGACTTGTGCGTTGACTTATGCCCTGACTTGTGGGTTGACTTGTAGGTTTCGACAAGTCAGATTCTTTTGTTGCATGAACATTGACACGAAATGCAGTAATGGCATCCACATCAAATTTAGCAGGAGGATTACCGTTATCCTTTAACATCTCTTGCACACGGGTAACGCCTCTATTGAATTTATTGACGTACTTCATAACCCTCATGGCTTCTGCCACAAGAGGATTGCGATAGTCATTTACCGAAGGAAAATTCTCCGGACGAGCCTCGCCATACAGACCTCCGGCATTCATCACTTCGATGTAGTCATCAAACTGATACAGACGAATTGGCATATTCGCTTGATAATCCCTGTGCATACAAGCGTTCATCAGCAATTCGCGGATTGCACCTTCAGGGTAATTCCATACAGTTCTTTCCCTAAAGAGTGATTCAGGCACGGGGCGCTGGGTTATGATACCGTCACGCACAAATGATTCCAATGTTGGGAGCATCTTATATAGAGGTCCTGCAAACTGGCGTTCATTGAGAATATCACCTCCTTTGTCTTTCCCCGCAAAACGCACGAATTGCACATAATCACCCAGAAGAAAATAATTGGGATTCTTTCCGAAAAGAATTATTCCGGCGTAGGTAGGGCAATCATTTTCTCTGTCATATAAGTGTATTGAGGCAAGCTGCTCCTTGATGTCTCGCTTATCGTTAGTAAGAGTCTCCTCATCAAATGCCATCGGAAGATACTTGGATTTGATGTAATCAATATCCAAATCCTCCAGTTTGGCACTGAGACATGGTGTGGCATCAAATGTTGCCATGAATGAGCAACGCCTTTCGGCAAGTATCCTTTCTTCCGCTTCTGTAGCAATATCTCGTCTTGGACCGATACGAATAAATACCCTGCCACGATAGCGGACGGGTGGCAAGTCAGAAGGGCGTACCTCTGTAACCAACAGATCTCCTTCAGGATAAGAGAAGCGTTCAACGGACATTGTCGGCAAAGGTAGTATATTGCCGTCAGAGCGTATTCCTGCAATCTTTTTCAGCAGAGCATCATCAACTTTCATCCCGGCAATAGACCCATCGTCATTTGCACCTATAATCAAATAGCCATTCTTGCGAGAAGCCGGCATATCATTGGCAAACGCACAAATGGCCTCACAAAACTTGTCCATGTTGCCTGTACTCGTGGTACGTTCCACTCGATATGATTCCGTAGACTTCAACAAGTCCAAAACTTCTTCTTTAGCTATCATACTGATTTGTTGGATTTCAGACCGTAAAATTAAGAAAAATCCGTGAGATATGGAAGTTTTGGCAATGAATTAACGATACCTGATAAAAAAGCATATAAGATTCCCTGCCGGCACCTCACTTATCGCCAATTATTTGTACCTTTGCACTTTATTGAAACGAAATCGGAGCCGATATCTTTTATGTTGTTCACCGACATTATTTTCCCGTTCTTCATGGGGTGCTTTTTCTGCATCTACTGGTTTGCATTGCGGAACTCTCTGCGGTGGCAGAATGTGTGGCTCCTCAGCGCGAGTTACCTTTTCTACGGGTGGTGGGACTGGCGCTTCCTGATTCTTATCATCCTCACTTCCGCATCAACGTTCTTTTCTGCGATTCTATTCGAGCGTTCGAGGCGGAAATGGTTGATAACGGCCAATATAGGGTTCAATCTCGGTATTCTCGTCGTCTTCAAATACTTCAACTTTTTCAGCGAGAATATCACGCGCCTGTTCTCCCTTGTCGGTATTAATCTCGACTGGTTTACAATCGATGTGCTCCTCCCTGTAGGCATCTCTTTCTACACATTCCAGGCAATCAGCTATTCGGTGGACGTACTTCGCGGCGACATCCGGCCCACCCGCAATGTCGTGGGATTTTTCACCTTCATAGCTTTTTTCCCGCAACTCGTGGCGGGGCCAATCGAACGTGCCGGCTCTCTGCTTCCTCAGATTCTTAACCCGCGCCGCTGGGACTATCGTCGTGCTGTAGAGGGACTTCGCATGGTGCTATTCGGGGTATTGAAGAAGGTGTGCGTTGCAGATATGCTCGCTATCTATGTCGACCGTATTTTCGATGTCGACGAGCCTATGACAGCGGTGCGGGTACTGACGGGAGGCATACTTTTTACCTTGCAGATTTACTGCGATTTCTCGGCATACAGCGAGATAGCCCGCGGTGTGGCACGCCTGCTCGGCGTAGAACTCATGGCCAATTTCCGCTTCCCGCTCTTCTCGCGCAATATCCTGGAATTCTGGCAGAAATGGCACATATCGCTCATGCTCTGGTTTCGCGACTACCTCTACATTCCGCTCGGCGGCAATCGCCGAGGTAAATGGCGTACGGCTCTCAACTTCACTATCGTATTCCTCCTCTCCGGCCTATGGCATGGTGCGGCATGGAATTTCATACTCTGGGGTGCCTTCTGGGCGGTGTGTTATGTGGTAGGTAAGTTTATCATCGGCCTGCGCCGTCCCGCGCATCCTTCCACCTGCGCGGATCTCCCCGATATGGCGCTGACTTTCGGCGTTGTAGCCGCAGGATTCTATATTTTCAGATGTAGCGATATGGCTCAGGTATGGAGCGGCGTGTGCTACGGGTGGGTGTTCATTGCCTGCTTCCTTTTGCTGTGGGGAGCATTGCGACTGCTCACTCCTCTCATCGTACGCTTCCCCACCCTCCTTCCCGCCGCATTTTCGGTTGCGGCGATTGCCGCAGTAGCACTTCGCTGCGCAACAGGGCATTGGCCGGTATTCCTGAAATTCTGGTGGGTAGCGGCGGCTATCACGGTGTTTATTATCGAGTGGATTGGCCGCAAGGAAGATTATCCCTTTGCCCTTGTGCCCCGGAGGAGACTTCCGCGCCTTGCTCTCTACTGGACAATGGCTGCAATGATTCTCCTTAGCGAACCCACCGACATGACTTTCATTTATTTCCAGTTCTGACACGCCGATGAATCCCGTTACTCGCTCAATACTCCGATTCACAGTACGAGCCCTACTCACGGCTCTCCCGGTGGTACTCGTCGCCGTAGCTTTCTACATAGTCCGAGACCCCTTCAAGGTGGTACGTAGCTACGATAACTATTTCCCCGACCCCGTGGCGAATCCTGCACGTGTCGGACTGAACAAAGGAGTGGTGTCGCTCGACTGCTATCTGCGCAACAGTGCCGAAGACTCGTCGCAGCCTATAAACGCGATAATTTTCGGTTGCTCAGTATCTTGCTACTACGATGCCGACGAATGGGCGTCGATACTGCGCGACAAGTACGGCGACAGCATCAACATTCGTGCCATGCACTTTGATTCGTCTTCCGAGACTCCTCAGTCGCTCGCCCGCAAAGTGGCTTTTCTGGCAAAGCGACATGCTCTCCCCGACTATGCGCTCATAGTCCTCGATCCGATAATCCTCGCCGGCGACGACAACGACTCTCCATATACTATCGAACCTCCGGCCTTAGAACCCGGATTGGCCCACTTTCTGAAATTCCATTACACCATTTTCCGCGCGGCTACAAATGCCGACTTCCTCAAAAGCCTGATTTACGCCGACATTACGGGGCAACCCGGCAGCATAGGCCATAATCCCATTTTTGAGGGGCAACCAATTGTCCACGACCCACGCACAAACCAGGAAAGTATACCGCTGTGGGACTCTATCATCGCCGCCAATCCCGAGGAATTCTACAACACTTACCCACTCATCCCACCGACCGACACCGTCACGGTGTCAGCCCCCGTTCTGACAGAAGCTAAAGTCAAGGCCTTTACAGAGATAGCGCAGAATCTCAGTGCGAAATCCACCGACTTAAAAGTAATCGTTTCGCCCAACCGCCGCGGCGTAAGCCTCTCTCCCGTCGACCTGCAGACTCTTCAGAATCTTTTCGGCGCCGACCATGTTTTCGACTTCTCGGCATCTCACGCCCGAGACCTCCGCACCGACACCCTGCTCTACGACAACACCCACTATCGGCCGCCCTTCGCTTCCCGACTCATGCACTCAGTCTATCGTGCCGAATAGTAGGCGAAGACTCAGCGCAGAAGGTCGAAAGTAATCATTACATCTGAGACATAACGAGCTGATTTAGCGAGCTTTACAAGCCCAGTAGGGGGGGGGGGGGTAAGGATGTTGTGTCACCTACGATTTCACCGGTCATAGTGACTATGGCAAACGGCGGTTTATGTGGCGAGAACACACTGTTCCCCTGACCTTTCCACTGATATTCATCGAGGCCGAGGAGGTTCAGCAACGTCGGATATATGTCTACCTGCCCCAACACTTTGTCATCGCGGCCGGGGATAGTAGCATCTGCACAACTATCATCACCGATATCTGTACCCACACGCGGCGAGAAAGCATATACGGGAGCATCAGTACAGTGGCCGCAAGAAAGTTTATGGGATAAAGAACCAAGTCGGACAACCCGCGAAAGGTAGAGTCGACACTCCACACCACAACGAAATATAGCAAAGAAGCCGCCATGCCGAGCCATAGCACTCCGGAGCGACTTCGGAAAAAGTCTTTGACCATTGACATGTATCTATTTTCCCAGCCGGTGCTTCTACCCATATACATTAAGTAAGTCTTGTAAATATCTCACATAGAATTCTTTAAGATTTTCTATGTCGTCAACCCAAAGTGCTATATGGTCTATTCTCATAATGTCCTGAAAATCATTTAATCAGCCTACCGCCTGGCACTGCCGATAACCCGGATGCAAAATTACGAAAAAATTTTTGACATCTAACGATCTAACATAGTACGAGTAAGTGTATTTAGCGGAAACACTGACGGCTCGGACACCACCGAATACACCGCAGGCAGCTACAAAGTAGAACTCAACCTGTAAAAATACTCAAACTCACCTGTGTCAGTTCAACGACGAAACACAGGTGAGTTTGTTGTTTTTAGACGCTATTCAATCTTACTCAACCGAGTTGAGGATGCGTGCGAGGGTCTCGCCGAGGTTTATGGAATACCCTTGGCTTTTGAAGATGATGCGGTTGAAAGAGTCGGCTACTATGAAGGCGGGGAAGTCGGACGATAGCGGTGAGGGCAGTTCGAGACCCTCCTGTATGGCTTTGGCTATACTACCGTCGTCGGCTCCGAACACTACATTTGACGGGAGGTTGCCGTAATCGCTTATGCGGAAGCGGGAGGCGGTATCAGCGTCGGGGAAGAGAATCAAGAATGTTCGGCCCGTGGCGCCTACTTCCTCGGCAGCTGCGGCTATATCGTTGAGGGCATGCGCACTTGGCTCGTGTCCGGGCATAACTATGCCGAGAACGTAGTAGCCGCGTCCAGTAGTGGTGAGAATGGAGCGATTGTCGCCCGTCTGCAGTCCGTCGGGAGTGAATTCAAGAGGTGTGTATAGCATCTCGGCATCGAGCGAACCGATTACCTGCAGCGCATTGGCATCACTACGCACGGTAAGAGGCACGGCGGTAGTGTCGCCGGGTTCGGATTTAAAAAAGCTCACGCGCGAGAGCACGCTGCCGTCGGCCATCCGCTGACCGGTGACAAGCATATATTGGCCCGGCTGCAGGGGCTGACGCCTTGAGTTGATTGATTCGAGAGTCTCGAAATCATCAAATTCCATAAGCTGTGGCACGGCATCTACAATCTGAGAGACGGTGAACTGGGAGTAGTATTTGGGACTACGTCCGCCGAGGTCAGATTCATTGTCAATCTGCAGAATACCTTTGGCCCGGAGGTCGGTATCGGCTGATGCCTCTTGATTGAATCGCACATCAATCCATTGGCCCGCAGCGTCGGCAAACTGGGTGACGCCGCTCACGGGGTCGATACGCGCCGGCACACCCAGGCTGCGGCATATAGCCACGAATGCTATCGAGCGGTCAAGCGGAGTTGCTATACGGTAGTCAAGGGTTGAAGTGGCGGATTGACGGTAGCCTTCGGGATTGAAAGTCAGGCCGGGAGCGATTATATCCGAGAGGTGTTTCTCCAGGAGTCGTGGATCAGCGCCGTATTCACGTTTCTGCTTTTCTGTAAGATTGCTCAGTATTTCCCTGCGGAAAGGCCTCAACATCTCGTTGGCGACGCGCGGATTGAGCACGTATTGCGTATAAAGGTCTGAGTCAGCGCTGTCTGCGGTATAGTCCATTTGGTCGGCAAGCACATCGGCAGTGATGTCGTGCAGGTCTTTTTCGGCAATCGCTCCAAGTAGGGCAACGGCCTTAGTGCGTTGAGCAGGCGGGGTTTCGCGCAGAAATTTTTCTATTACTGCATGGTTGCCGCGAGACTTCACAAGCAAGTCCCCTGCCCTGCCGTCAAGCTGAAGTTCACGGCATATCCCGGCAGCCTGCTCGGGAGTGACGAATGTATTGACGTATGCAAGGCGGATGCTGTCCTCAACGGCCTTCCTGCGGTCATTCTCAGCCATTTGGCCGGCAGTTACCGCGGGCGTATTTCCTCCGGGCTTCGGGGGCACGATGTCGAACTCGAGAGTGCCGGTAAAATTGCTGTCTTTGTTGAGCACTATCCGCAGGGTGTCGCCGGCGGTTAACTTTTCAAGATTGAACAATTTACCGTCGGAGGCCCAGGCCACCATGTCGCCGCGGCCCGATGTAAACTGTGCACGGCCGTCGCGGTCGGTTTTCTTTGTTGCCAAGGGGTAGAACTCGGCATAGTTGTAGAGTGAGAAACGCACAGTTGCGTCTTCAACAGGCTTTCCCTCGCGGTCGGTTACATAGACGGTGGATATCTCTGTAGGAGCATAGTTTTCAGTAACGTTAATGATAGTTGATATCGGTGTTACGTCAAGCTGCTCCTCGGGTCCGTCGTACGCCCCTGCAACTTTGGTGGTCATGAGCATGCCGCGCGAGGCCGGAGCATTGAACCATGCGAGATTCAGCACCGCCTCGGGTTCGCAGGCACCGAGAAAATACCACCGGCCGTCGGCCCAGGCTTCCACCCAGGCGTGATTGTCGTCGGTATGCGCCCAGCGCGGGGTATAGACCTGGCGGGCCGGGATACCGACACTGCGGAGAGCCGCCACGGTAAAGGTAGACTCCTCGCCACAGCGCCCCAAAGCATTGCAGACGGTGGCTAAGGGCGAACTTGTGCGCGAGTCGGAGGGTTGATAGCTCACTTTCTCGTGGCACCAATGGTTTACCTCGAGAATGGCATCTTTCATCGAAAGATTCTGCACAAGCGGCTTGAGTTCTTCGTAGAACACGCGGCGCGAGTCATCAAGATTCTCATTATTAACCCTCACGGGAAGCACGAAGTGGCGCCACTCGCGGTCGGGAACGGTCGCGCCCCACGGCATTTCATCGGCAGCGCGCAAGGCCAGACGGGTATTCTCAAGGAAAAAATCGGTGGTATAGTCGACCACGTCGGGAGTGGCGAGATAGGCATAGAGAAATTTCAAAGCCTCCTGCTCACTCGCCTCAAGATTCGTCGGAATTGCAAGCCTTTCGGCGATTTCGGGCTGCAATTTCAGGCGCCGGTTATAGTCATTCTCAGCATCGGGTGTAAGTATAGTCCGCGCTTGCACGCCGGAGATCGCCAATGCCATGCAGAGCACTGCAGAGATAATATTTCGAGTTGGTATCATCACTTACTTAACAGTTTATTGCATAAGAGTTTATAGCCGCACGCAATTGCGCCACAATATTAGAATCGGTGACAAGGCGGCTGCCGTCTGTAGCATCTGCCGCGCCCATTGAGGCATTGCCGGTATAGGTCATTGACGACGGCTTCAGGCTGCGGGCCGATGCGTGAAGGTCGTCGGCATGCGATGTGCTGAGAATTTCAAGGGCATTCGCCGGCGAAACACCCGCTCCGGCCATGATTCTGATTCGTCCTGCCGCCTGCTCGTGGAGTCGGGCTATGAGCTCCGCACCGGCCAGGGCAGAACTTTGCTGCCCCGAGGTAAGGATTCGCGAAAAACCCATATCAATTATCTGTTCGAGGGCCTCGAAGGGGTCGGCGAGCACGTCGAAAGCTCGGTGAAATGTGTTCTGCAGCCCTTCAGCCTTGGCAAGCAAACGGCGGCAGGCGTGCGTGTCGATACGTCCGTCGCGGGTCAAAGCGCCGATGACTATACCTGCCGCTCCCGCTTCAACGGCGGCCTCGGCATCACGCTCCATTACCTCTATCTCAGAAGAATCATACACAAAATCGCCCGCACGCGGACGCAGGAGCACATTGGTGCATATCCTTTCGGTTGCAAAGCGGGTTACTCCAATCGAAGGAGTCAGCCCTCCTTCTGCCAATCCCGAACACAATTCTACACGGTCGGCACCGCCCTCCATGGCAGCGAGAACTCCAATCGGGTCGCCGGTGCATATTTCGAGAGTGATATTACGCTTGGGCTCAGTCATGACGCAGTTCAATAATATAATCGGTTTCGTCGGGGAGACGGTCGAGACGAAGCGTCACACCGTCTTTACCTCTGGTATACTTCACTTTACGCGATTTATCGCCGAATTCAAAAGCCTCCTTCACCTTGCCCGTAACAGGCACGAAGATATCCGTCGATTCAGGAGTGAGCACATGCACGAAAGTCCGTCCGGCCCGACGGGTAGATGTACCCCAGTCAGCCTCAAACGTGCTTCCCTCTGTACCATAGATAGTTTCGCCATATTTACGCATCCACTCGCCAATGTCGTGCAGACGTTCGAGCGCCGCAGCCGGCAACTGCCCGTCGGGTTGCGGACCGACATTTAGCAGAAGATTTGCGCCCTTGCCGGCAGTTTTCACCAAATCGCGGATGAGCGTTGCAGAATCCTTATAGTCAGTATCTTTCACGCGATAACCCCACGAACCGTTCATAGTATTACAGGTCTCAAGCGGCAACCGACTGATTTCCTGCGACGAATATCCTGCAGTATTCTCACCCGGGCGGTCACGCTCGAAAATCTGAATATCCTCACCCGGGAAAACATCCTCATGGTGATTGTTGCCCACCATACAGCCCGGCTGCAGAGAGTGCACCAACGCGTATTGCGAAGGAAGCTGCCAGTCAAACGGCACCGAGTCGGAGTCGTGGTCCCAGAAACCGTCGAACCATATAGCGCGTACCGGCCCATAATTAGTAAGCAGCTCAGTGAGTTGGCGGTCCATAAACCCGCGATACCCGTTCCAATCATAGTGCAGACTGTCGAGGTCGGGAGTGTGCCCCGTACGTCCGCGAGGATAGTCAGTGCGCGTCCAGTCGATATGAGAATAGTAGAGATGCAACTTCAGATCATTCGCCGCACAAGCCTCAGCCAGCTCCTTCACCACATCACGCTTAAACGGCGTAGCATCCACAATATTATAGTCACTCTCAGCAGTATCCCACATCGAAAAACCGTCGTGGTGGCGGGTCGTGAAGCACACATATCGCGCACCCGAGTCGCGAATCGCCTCAGCCCATTGCCCGGCATCAAAATTTGCAGGATAGAATCCCCCGGCCGCCTTGGCATATTCATCTGCCCGCGGCCCATAGTTCAGATACCACTCACCCTGCCCGAACATCGAATAAATGCCCCAATGGATAAAAATTCCGAATCGGTCAGCGGCAAACTCGCGTTGCGACGCCCTGACAGCCTCCGACGGCACATACTCCTCCGCCGGCGCAGCCACCGCTGACAACGACAATAAAACACCTACAATCAGTCCTATATATCTCATAATGTGTGAATTTATACTTATCGCTTAATAGTGCAAAAATACACCAAAGTATCCGAGTATCCAAATTTCAACGGAGTAATGGCATGAATTTCATCTTGCGTGAAAGCATAAATAAAGCGACTGACAAGTTTGATTATCAATCGCTTATAGTTAATTACGTAAGAGGCATATCACATCTTAATTCCAATCTATTATCTTACCGATAAGTTGATATTAGTTGAGATAATTAGGCAAGACAATTCTTGTCTATTCCAAATTTCCCGTGGTTAAGCTATAAAAAAATGCCAGCCATACAAACAAATTATCCTTGTTTGCATGGCTGGGTATTATTTGCTTAAATGGTTGGGAGAGGCTCAATACCCCTCCTCGTTGAAGAAAAGGCTAATCACTGTATTTCGGTTAGTTAGCTTAATTTATCAGTAGTAAGGCAAGCAAATTAAGCGATGAAAGATGCTGAATCACCTCATGAACTAATTCTTGGATTTTCCTTTATTCTTGGTTTTGGCGTTTATGGCCTTTATCGTATCAAGATAGGCCCGCTCCACCGGGGAAAGTTCCCGGACTTGAAATTTGCGATATTCTTCACGCGCTTTATCCATGGCCTGCTGATGGCTGACAGAGCCGGGACCATTCAGCAGTACTTCACCGGTAGAAGATAGTATCGAGTCGAGTTGCTTCTCATAATCTTCCATATACATCGGGCGACGACGCATTGCCTGAATTTCGGCAAAATCAAAGTATCCGGAAACAAGATTGTTGAGAATCTTCAATTCGTTCTCACTAAGATAATTCTTGGCTACCTGAGCATCGCGGAGAGTAGGATGATCCCCCTTGAATGAGGTCAGCCCCATCATCGGCGCATCCGCATTGGCACGTTTGTAAATCACCTCAGCCGCAGTATTGCCGTGAGCCGCAAAATGAAGTTTATTCTGCACAATCTTGAAGAACTCAACCGAAATCTCCGAACGAGGGTCATAATCTACCGCCGTGGCATATAGGTCAAGTACCTGCCGATACATCACCTTTTCAGATGATCGGATGTCGCGGATTCTGTCGAGCAGTTCACGCCAATAAGCACCACCACCATTCCCCTTCAGCCGCTCATCATCCATGGTAAATCCTTTGATAATGTACTCCTTTAGCCGCTCGGTAGC
>JAAVFI010000004.1 GCA_014800815.1 Bacteroidales bacterium
ACCTGCTCCGCAGGCCGAACCACATGCTCCTGAAGGAGTACCGTTCTCTGCTTCTGCACAGAGGTAAGCCTGTGCGGTGTGCTTAACTGCACTGTTGATGATACGTGTCATAGTCGTTTTTTTTATATGGTTTAACACTGTTTATCAACGCAAAATTAACAAATATTGTCCTACTATTCAATAGGTTACATTTTATATTGTTAGTAACCTATTTATCGCTTTTAGTGATTCACAGCAAGTTGTAAAATGAAAATTAGATGAAAAACTTCACTTACCTCCGTATATTTGGATATTCGAGATTAAGGCACTAACTTTGCAATTAAAAGTAATACTGAAAATGAGGAGAAAAGAACAACTAAACTCAATTATTGAGATATGTCCTGTAAGAAATGTTGTGGCACGTTTCGGCAACAAGTGGGCCTTATTGGTAATACTCGTCCTCAGTGAGAACGAGCCGATACGTTATAACGAACTCGGGAGAAAGATACCGGACATTTCATCCCGTGTACTATCGAACACACTTCGCATTCTTGAAGCAGACGGGCTTATCAACCGCCGGTTTTATCAAGAAGTTCCTCCGAGGGTAGAGTATTCGTTAACCGAAACAGGCCGCTCGCTGGTTCCTATAATAATTAAACTTACCGAATGGGCTCAGAACAATATGAAAACCATTATAGAGCACAGAAGCAAAAGCGAAAAGAATAAATAAATACGTTGGTATGATGAATATTCAAAAATTTAATATCAACTTTGATGAATCGCGTTTTGCTGATTTGAGAAAGCGTATTGCCGCAACCCGATGGCACGAGGGTGCATCATTCAATGGATGGCAATATGGTACACCCATTGATGCCCTACGACATTTTACCGCCATGGAAGCTCCCGAACCATTCACTGAAGCACTGAGAGAATTTATTGGAACATTGCCGAATCATATATAATAGAACGCCTCTCTTCCTTACTTCATAAAGAAGAGAATCGCTAAAGGTTCGCTATTGCTTCTTCTCTCCCGAGCGTCACCACTCGAAACTTGCAAGTCGCTATGGGGTTCGTCGGCAACTACGCCCCGTGTGGACTTTCACCACAGATGTATGACATGCCCGTCATAATAGAAAAGAGGACTCTCGAAGTGAGAATCCTCTTTTCAGTACCCGAAGTGGGACTCGAACCCACACAGCCGATATGGCCAAGGGATTTTAAGTCCCTCGTGTCTACCATTCCACCATTCGGGCAACGGTTTTCGGCTACAAAGGTAGCAATTTTTGTTGGAACAACAAAAAATGAGTAAATTTGTAGCTCTCTTTATTAAGAATAATATGGCAGAAAAAACACAGAAGCCTAAGCAGGCAACCACTATAAAGCCACTTACCAAGCGGATAATCAAAGCATTATGGATATGTTTTGTCGTTGGCATCATTGTCATCGGCGCGTTTTTCGTAATGGTATATAATGGTGTGATAGGCTACATGCCTCCTATCGAAGAGCTTAAAAACCCGCAGGACAAGTTCGCTTCGGTCATTTATTCGTCGGACGGCGAGGAACTCGGACGATATTTCCGCAACACGGGCAACCGTGTCTACGCCGATTTCGATGAGATTTCGCCGTCGGTGGTCGACGCCCTCATCGCTACCGAGGATGCGCGCTTCAACGACCACTCGGGTATCGACGTGAAGGCGATTTTCCGTGCGATGTTCAAGACCGTGCTCCTGGGCAATAAAAACGCGGGCGGCGGTTCGACCATTACTCAGCAGCTTGCCAAGCAGCTCTATACCCCACCCTCCTCGGGTCTTCTGAGCCGCGCCGTGCAGAAGCCTATCGAGTGGATGATTGCACTCAAGCTCGAGAAATACTACTCGAAGGAAGAGATTCTGAAGATGTATCTCAACCAGTTTGACTTCCTCTACAACGCCGTTGGTATCAAGAGTGCCGCTCAGGTGTACTTCAACAAGTCGGCAGCCGAGCTCGATACTCTCGAAGCTGCCACACTCGTGGGCATGGTGAAGAACCCTGCGTACTATAATCCCGTGCGTCAGCCCGAGCGCACACGCCAGCGCCGCAATACGGTGCTCGAGCAGATGTTCAAGGCCGACATGCTCACACGCGATGAGCTAACCCGCCTTCAGGAGCAGCCACTTACGCTCGACTTCAAGCGTGTGGACCACAAAGAGGGTCTGGCACCATATTTCCGCGAGGAACTCCGCCGAATACTAACAGCCAAGAAGCCCGAGCGCTCGAAATATCCCTCGTGGGACGGCCAGCGCTATGTCGACGATTCGATAGCATGGGCTACCAACCCGCTCTTCGGCTGGATTGAGAAAAACCGAAAGCCCGACGGCACCAAGTACGATATCTACAACGACGGCCTGAAGATTTTCACCACTATAGACTCGCGTATGCAGACCTACGCCGAGGAGGCCGTTCGCGAACACATGGAGTCGCTGCAGGGCCAGTTCTTCCGCGAGAAGAAAGGCTCGTCGGCAGCTCCCTATACCTCTAACCGCGGCGAGCTCTCGGACAATATGCGCGAAAAACTCATCAAGACTGCCATGAAGCAGAGCGAACGCGGACGCATAGCCCGTCTGCGGGGTCTCTCCGACGCGGAGCTTGAGGCAGAGTTCAGCCAACCCTTCGAAATGACAGTATTCAGCTATGCCGGCCCTGTCGACACCGTAATGACTCCGCGCGACTCGATACTGTACACCAAGTCGTTCCTCCGCGCGGGCTTCATGTCAATGGACCCGACGACGGGCTTTGTGAAGGCTTACGTAGGAGGCCCCGACTTCCGCTTCTTCCAGTATGATATGGTGTCGACGGGTCGCCGCCAGATAGGTTCGACTATCAAGCCGTTCCTATACACCTATGCTATGGAGACCGACTTCACGCCCTGCTCTATGATGCTCAATGAGCAGCCGACTCTCTACGACGAGAACGGCCGCATATGGCAGCCGCGAAATGCCGGCAGCGCCCGAGTAGGTGAAATGGTGGACCTCCGCTGGGCTCTGACGAACTCCAACAACTGGATTTCGGCTCGAATCATGGACCGCCTCAGCCCTGCAGAGCTTGTCAAGCGTATGCACAGCTATGGTATAACGAACTCGCTTCCGGCCGTGAAGTCGCTCTGTCTCGGCCCGTGCGAAGTATCTGTGAAAGAAATGGTTACGGCCTACAGCGCATTTGCCAACAAGGGTATGCGCTCCGACCCCATATATGTGACGGCGATTGCCGATGCCAACGGCAACATTATCAGCGACTTCGCGCCTTCGCAGACCGAAGTTATCACTCAGAAAGGCTACTGGCGAATACTCTCTATCCTCCTCAATGTAGTGGACGGTGGTACGGGTAACCGCCTGCGCCGTCCGCCCTACAACATCACCGCCCAGACCGGCGGTAAGACGGGTACGACCAACGACAATGCCGACGGCTGGTTCATGGCTTTCACTCCCGACCTCGTATCGGGTACGTGGGTAGGCGGCGAGGACCGCTACATCCACTTCAACAATATGGCTCAGGGTCAGGGTGCATCTATGGCGCTGCCTATCTACGGCAAATATATCTCCAAGGTATATGCTGACCCCAAACTTCCCTATAGCCAGGAATCACGATTTGAATTCCCCAACATCGATCTCTGCGGCGGCGAGCTTTCGGCTCCCGACGAAGAAGAGGAAACGGTAGAACAGGGTATCTCCGGCGCTTTCGACTAAGCGCCGAAGATATGTAAGTCTTGTAAATTAGTTTATATTACAATTTACAAGACTTACATACTTCCGATTGCTTTACAGGAATCGCTCGGCCAGGCGGCGCTTGGCGGCGGTATGCTCGCGTACCGATATCACGAAGGGGTCGCAGTCGTAGTCGCCGCGCACATTTGTGAAGTCGCCCTCGGCACTTTCTTCGGGGTTGTCGATACCGAATCCTATGCGCGATTTGAGCGAATATTCCTTAGCGGCGTCGTCGAGGAGCATGTCGTTGAGCATGGTCACACTCTTTATCCAGCGCGATACTATTGTACGGACGTCCTCACGGTCGAGTTCGGTCACTTCCTTGCCGTACCACTCGGCGAAGTGCTCGCACACCCATGTCCACTCCATATCGTAGTAGTCGGCGTGCAGGGTGCGCCAGCGACGTTCGAGGATATCGAGAGAGTCGATTGCGCCCGACTCGATGTCGGCGGCAATGCGCTCGACCTCGGCTTTGGGAGCGAACATGCCGCACACATCCACCCACTCGCCGCAGCCCGCGGGGTGCGTGGGAGCGAGAAGAGCGGCGAAGTCGGTATCGTCTCCGATTTCGGCATCTCCCAGGCGGGAAATCAGCGAGTTACCCATAAATTTATCAATGGCGAGGCCGTAGTATTTACGCCCCTTGCGCAGTGCGCGTGCCTCGATGATGAGGGCTTGGAAAGAGAAGCGTTCGGCTGTGATGCCGGCGGTGCGCTCGAGGTCGTTGAGCAGGCGGCCGCCCGACATCATCCGGCCCACGGTATAGGGGCTGAGAAGATTGAAGTTGATGCAGTCGAGCAGGTCGGCTGTCTTGCGCTTGTCGCGCTTGGGCCACTTGCGCGCATCGCGTATGGTGCCCACACTGCGCAGATTTACGCCCGGCACCAGGAAGGAGCCTTCGCGGTTCTCGATAAGGTAGCTGAATGGCAGGCCCGAGGTGTCGGGGTGATTTACGTGGCGCCCCATTACGAGCGAGAACGCGCCAATCTTTGCCGGCCAGAGTATGTAGGAGTCGCTCGTAGTCTTGGAGCCACGCTCCACCACACCCTGGTGTATGGGGCCGAGCTTATACATGTGGTTGCTCTGATTGGAGCCCGAACCGGCGTTGAGGAAGGAGAAAATTCTGGCGATAAGCAGGCTCGACTTGTGCATGGTCACGGTATAGGGGCCACCGAAGATTGCAGCAGCCTCGCCGTTCTCGCACGTACAGTTGGCGAAGAACAGAGAGTCGTGCGCCGAGAAAAGATGCGAAAGACTCGTCGACTGTCCGATGAAGCAATGATGCACCACGGCACCGTCGTCGACACGGCTGCCGGCGGCGAATACGAATCCCTCGGCTATTACGTCGCGACCGACGGCAACATTATCGTCGTCGCCCGTTATGGTGCCGTCGGCAAGACGCGTCGCACCCTTGAGGCGGGCGCACCGACCGATGTTCACGTCGGTTATCGTGCCGCAGTTCACTATCACGGCATCGCAGCCTATGCGTCCGCGGCTACCGCGCAGAGCGGCGGCTTCGGCACGTATCATGGCGCACAGACGGTCGACCATTGCATCGCGGTGGCGGTACATGGCTATCATATAGGCCGTCTGCGACGAAAGGCGTTCGTAGACAGGCACTTCGCGACCACCCGTTTCATTGAGCACCGACACCTCGGTGCCGATACCGAACGACGAATCGAGCGTACCGGTAATGCAGTCGACGTCTTCGATAAACACATGATTCTCAATATCGTAGTTTACTATATAGCTTGCCACGCCGCGTATGTAGCAGTCGTCTCCGACCGACACATTGCAGAGGGTGACATCGGTAAGGAGCGAACGGCGCACCATACCTCCTGGACGCTCGAAGACTCCGTTGAGAGTTCCGAGTCTCACATCACCACAAAATTCTACATTTCGCACTTTTGCCGCATCGAAACCGTCGGCCACCTTCACGCGGCTCCAGTCGTCGCAGCTACATCCTTGCGCAAGGAGAGTCGCGATCTCCTCAGCGCGCAGTGCACGGTGGGTGCACTCTGCAGACACATTTTTTATCATAAGAACGAATTATAAGGTTTGTAAAAGACTCTGCAAAGTTAGTCATTTTCTCCGACTTTCCTTATTTCTCTATTATTCAAAGTCCTAAAAGATAATGCCACCCCTCCAGGCGGTACTGCTTGAAGGGGTGGTATTATTCAAAAAAATAGGCGTGAGAGTATCTCAGCAAAGCGAAAGGGATACGCCACCGAAAGAGAATGCTGCCGGGACGCCCATTGCCTTGAAAGCTCTCACGATAGTGCCAACGGTAAGATTATGGCCTCTCTCTATCCTCGAGACCTGCGCACGTCTGACACCCATCAGCTCTCCGAGCTGTTCCTGAGTGAGATTCTTTTCTTTACGAGCTTGTTTGATAGCCTCTCCGATGAGATATGACTGCAGTTCGGCATCAAACATATCGCGCCTTTGAGTACCTTTCTCACCAACTACGCGGTCAAGCATTTGATCGTGTGTATATATTTTCATCTTTTCCATATCTTACTTATTTTTTTCCTCATAATATTTTTTCCTCAGCGATTCGGCATGCGCTAATTCACTCTCGGGCGTCTTCTGTGATTTCTTGACAAATCCATGAGTAGCGATTACAAGGTTGCCCGTATCTTTGTCCCAGAAAGCAAGCAGACGATACTTGAACCCTTGGTATATTGTTCTGAACTCCCATATATCGTCGTTCAATTTCTTGAACAATTCCTTGTCCATTATATAGCGGCTTTTGGAAATATTGTAAGCAATCTTGTCCTTAACCTTGTCCGGCAAAGATTCAAGAAAGACAATAGCTTCTTCCATATAAGCTACATCGAATTTTGCTTTCAGTTCCATTTAGTTCTTTGTTGAGATTGCAAAGGTACTAAATATGTTACATATATGGAAACAACTACGCAGTATTTTTGTTTAGCCTCACATCTTTATGAATGAAATTGAACAGGGATACTTAATAGATCATATAGACACTTCCCCATAATAAAAAAATCTCCGGCCCGACAATCACTTGCAGGGACGGAGATGTGGTAGGGAGAGAGTCAAAACCCAATTACTAATCTACCTTACATGGTTGTGAAAGAGCTGATTCTGTATTATCACGATTTAAAGCTGAAATTGCATAGCTACCGGTCTTTGTAGCGGTCCAGGTTGGCTCGGAAACAACGGCTGTGAGTGTAGCTTTGTAGACGCCTTCGGTAGAAGAGGGCTTGACAGTGTACACTGCATAGCGCATGTCGCCGTCCTGGGCTGCCCAGCTGATAGTGCGTCCGTCGGCTGCGATACCGCTTACTTCGGCGGGGGCGGGAGCAGAGTCGCGGCCCATGAAGGGGATGAGAACTTTCTCGGCGTACATCTGCTGGAGACGGCTGAGGACGTTGATTTTGTTCTCGTTGAAGCAAGTGGCGTTGAAGAGGAATGAGCCGATAGAGCTTGTGTTGCGCGAGATGCGGAACTGGTCGCTGAGCTGGTCAAGATTCTGGTAGGGTTCGCCCTCGGCAGGAACGCCGAAGCGGTAGAGAGCATGACCTACGGCATAGGCCGCCTCGAAGTGGTTGGTATCCCACCACTGGCACATCTTGGTGTAGTTCATGGCGATGTTGCTTGTAGAGTTGTAGAGCTGGGGCACTACGAGGTCGATCCAACCTTTTTCGCACCACTTGCGCACGTCAGCGTAGAGGTCGTCGTAGTTCTGGAGGCCGCTGGAGTCCGAACCGTAGACAGGGTCGCTCGCACGGTTGCGCCAGATGCCGAAGGGCGAAATCGAGAATACCACACCGGGGGCTTTCTGAACGATGAGGTTGTGGATGCGCTCGATGACGTCGTCGACCTGGGCGCGACGGAAGTCGCCTACGTTGCTGAATCCGGCGCCGTACTTCTTATAGTCGTCGGCATCGTCGATAGCGACACCCGACTTGGGATAGGGGTAGAAGTAGTCGTCGAAGTGGATGCCGTCGACGTCGTATTTAGTGATGATGTCGTCGATAACATTCACGAGCAGGTCTTTAACCTCGGGGAGCGCAGGACGGTACATGAGGAGGCCGTCGTAGTTCATGGTCCACTCGGGGTGAAGTTTTGCGGGGTGGTTTGCGGCGCCGTTGGTGGCGAAAGCTGAGGCGCTGTTGGAGATACGGTAGGGGTTGAGCCATGCGTGGAATTCGAAGCCACGCTTGTGTGTTTCCTCTATCATCCAGCCGAGTACGTCGTAGCCGGGGTCGTTGCCCTGCTTGCCGGTGATATATTCGCTCCAGGGCTCGATAGAAGAATTATAGAATGCGTCAGCGCAGGGGCGGATCTGCATGATCACCGCGTTGGCGTTGTATTTTTCAAATTTGTCGAGGTATTTGATGAACTCTTCTTTCTGAAGAGATTCAACGTTGGCCTTGGGCCAGTCCATACGGCCGACGGTAGCAACCCATATACCACGGATTTCTTTGTCGGGCATGGTGTAGGTGACGAGAGTGGGTTCGTCGGGAGTGGGAATTTCCGGAGTGGGTTCGGGAACTACAGGAGTAACGGGCTGTTGGGGATCGTCGTCTCCGCAAGATGCAAGCATGGCCATGCCTACGAAGACCAGGGGCAGAAGAATGCCAAGTCGTTTCTTAGTCATTGTGTCAGATAATGATTGGTTGGAGAAAGGTATTTAAGTAATCGGGTAAAAGCGCGGCAGAGAAGAGTCTCTCCCCTGCCGCGCGGGGGGTGTATTAGCGAATAATACGAAGTGAATTCTTGCCTGCGCGAACAATGTATACGCCGCCTGCGAGAGCGGTTGCGTCGATTTCAGTGCCGCGAGCCACGCATACGCCTGCTGTGGTGTAGACTTCGGCAGCCTCGGTAGCGCGGATTACGCCGCCGGTGTAGGTGATAGCGGTTTCGCAGAGCTGCGATTCAACACCGTCGGTCTCTACAGAGATGGTGCCGAGAGCAGTGGTGGTGTATTCGTTCTTCTCTTTGGGGAGAGCCCAGGCGCCGATACCACCGGCAGCGTTGGCGTTGTTGAACGCAAAGTAAACGTTGTCGGCTGCGTCGAAAGCGATGTCGAAGGGACGTTTGCCTGTGTAGGGAGCTTCGAAAGAGTGGTCGAAGAGCTTGGTGAGCACGGGCAGGCCGTCTTCCCAAGAGATAGATGCAACGGTGAATGTAAGACCGCTGTCGCCACCGCCTACGCACATGAGGGTACCGTCGGCGTTGACTGCCATAGCGGCACAGGGAGTAGAACCGAGGAAGACGCTCTTGTCGCCGGTCTTAAAGTCGAGCTCGCCTTCTGCGTTGAGGTGATATACGCAGGCGTTTGCATCAGATTCCTGCCAACGGTACTGACAGAGCCAGAGGCCGCCGCGGCCGTCGGAGGCAAGACGGTGATTGGCGTTGACATATCCGTCGGGATGTCCCCAGTCGTGAGTAGGCGCTGTAGCCCAGGGAGTGGAGAGGTCGCCGATAGCGTAGACCATGATATCACCGCTATTGCTGTTCATATCTTCGTCGGAAGTATAGAGCACGCGGTTGGCGCCTTCGCCGTAGAGGGCGATGTCCTGTACAGAGCCGTGTACTTTGGTTTCGCCGATAGTCATGAGGCCGTTGCCATCCTTTTCGCCTGCAGCGAATACGTCGTTCCAGTTTTCGGCGAGTTTGTCGGGAGCTACCCAGTACACACCATTTGCGGCATCATCGCCCCAAGAGCAAATGAATACGTCGCCATTGTCGCTCACTGCCACATTGTTGGGGCTCGAAGCACTCTTTTCGGGCCATTCGATACCACCGGTGTAGGCAGATTCGTTGATAGGCTCGAGGGCTGCGTTGAAGGCGTAGAGACCAGTCTCTACACGGGCACCTTCCTGACCGGGAGTTGCGGGAGTAACGGTGTAGATATTACCGAAACCGGGGCTCTGCCGGTGATTGTCTACTGCGATACCGCGCGACGACGATACCTGAATATTTGTGTCGGAGCCGTCGGTGAGGGCGGTCACTTCGGTAACGGCAGCTGCCGAAACGGTGAGAGACCAAGTGTAAGTACCGGGTTCGGCCTCGACAGAGGGCATGTCGACGGTGTTGAGGCCTTTTTCGCAGGCGCCGAGGTCGGCAGTAGCGACAACGGTTTCGCCGTTGAGGAGGTTGAGGACAACTTTGTCGGCCTTATCGTTGAGGATAAAGCTGATTTTGCCGTTTTCGGCCTTAAGACCGGAAGCATACACGTTGGCACCTGCCATAGCCGGCATAGCACCGAGCACGAGAGCTGCAAAGGGAAGTAATACTTTCTTCATGTCTGTGTTTTTTAGGTTATTAGTGAAAAGTTAATTGGGTAGATGCGTCTTGCGGGACGATGCCCGCAAGACGTATCGTTTTTGTTAGCGGATTATGCGGAGCGACTGAGCACCTGCGCGCACGATGTAGACACCGTGAGCGAGGGCTGTCGCGTCGATTTCGTTACCGCGGGCCACGCAGATACCGTTGATATTGAATACCTCGGCTACTTCTTCGGCACGGATTACACCGCCTACGTAGCTGATAGCGGTCTGACAGATTTGAGAGTCAACACCTGTGGGAATCACAGATATCATGCTGAGAGCCTGAGTGGTGTATTCATTGTTTTCTTTGGGGAGAGACCAGGCACCGATACCGCCTTCAGCGTTGGCGTTATTGAATACAATATATACATTGTCGACAGCATCGAAAGCCACGTCGAAAGGACGGTTGCCGTAAGGAGCAAGAGATTCCTGATAGAGTTTGGTGAGCGAAGGTACACCCTCTTCATCCCATGAAATGGATGCTACGGTGAAAGTAGCGCCGTTGTTGGCATCTGCAAGACAGATCAGGCTACCGTCGGCATTGACGGCCATAGCACCGAGAGGGCCTGATCCCGTGAAGATATCGTGACTGCCGGAAGTATAGTCGATCTCTCCCTTAGAGTTGAAGTGCCAAATACAGGGATATTCAGCTGATTCGCTCCAACGATACTGCGATACCCAGAGACCGCCGCGCTGNTCGGAGTAGAGTCGGTGATTGGCGTTAATAAAGCCGGGATCTACCCACTGTGCCGTGGGTGCGGAAGCCCAGGGTGTTTCGAGATTGCCAATGGCGTAAACCATTACATCTTCGTACTTACTGCTGTTGTAGTCCTCGTCGGAGGTGTAGAGGATTCGGTTTTCACCCTCTCCGTAGAGAGCTATATCCTGCACGGAGCCGTGCACCTTGACACCGTCGACGGTGAGAAGGCCGGCACTGTTTTTAGTTCCTGCTGCGAATACGTCGGACCAATCACCGGCGAGATTTTCGGGCGAAGTCCAGAAAACGCCTGCGTTAGCGTCGTCGGCCCATCCGCATATAAAGATGTCACCATTGTCACTGACAGCGATATTGTTGGGTGTCGAAGTTGAAGAACCCCAGCTTATACCGCCCGTGTATGCGTTTTGATTTATAGGCTCAAGAGCCGCATTAAAGGCATATACACCTGTCTGAATACGGGCACCTGCCTGAGCGTGGCTTGAAGGAGTAACGGTGTAGACAGTACCGAAAGCGGGGCTCTGCTGATGATTGTCTACGGCAATACCGCGAGCCGACGATGTCTGGAGATTGGTGTCGGTACCGTCGGTAAGGGGTGTTACTGCGGTGACGGGAGCAGCCGATACAGTCAGAGACCAGTTGTACGCAGAGCTTTCGGTGATAGCAATGTCAGGCAAATCTACGATGTTTAGGCCTTTTGACCCACTACCGAGGTCTGTAGTATTTACTACTTTTCCGTCTTTATAGATATTGATGACTACCTTGTCGGCATTATCGTTAAGGATGAAATGAATTTTTCCATCTTCAACCTTCAGTCCGGAGGCATATACATTGGCACCGGCCATGGCGGGCAGTGCTCCGACCATTAACAATGCTGCAGGAAGTAAAAATTTCTTCATGGTTAGAAAAAAAGATTTATGTATGATTGAATGTTGAGAGTAATGAAAAGCAGCGGAGGGCCGGAGGTCGGTCCTCCGCTGCTTTCAAAAGTTTTATAGATAATTACTTAACTACTTTGATAGTCTGCTTGCCTGCGCGTGCGATGTAGACACCTGCAGCGAGCTTGGTACCGTCGATAGTGTAGCCTTCGGCAACCTTCACGCCGGAAGCGGTGAAGAGTTCGATAAGCTCACCCTGAGCAGAGAATGTAGTGCCGTCGAAGAAAATCTTGTGGTCGGCAACTTCGCTTGCGAATACGCCTGCAGCAACCTTGACGGGCTGGAGAGATGTGGTAGTGTACTCGTTGTTCTCTTTGGGAAGAGCCCATGCTGATACACCTCCACCCTCGGCGTTGTAGACAACGTAGAGGTTGTCGGCAGCGTCGAATGCAGCTGCGAAGGGACGAGAGCCGTAGGTAGAACCCATAGCATATTTGAGCTTGAGGGTGGGCTTGCCGTCGGCATCGTATGTAGCTTCGGCTACGCGGATGTCGGTCTTGCCGGCAATTGCTACGAGCGAACCGTCACGGTTAACAGCAATTGCGCCACCGATAGGACCTGAGGTCTTGAAGATAGTGCCGTCGCCGCAGTAGTAGTCCCATTCGCCCTTGGCGTTGAGGTGGAGAGCGCAGGGATACTGGTCGGAGTTGGTGTCGCGATACTGACATACCCAGATACCGCCGTGACCGTCAGAAGCCATAGACTGGCTCATGTTGGCGAGGTGAGCGCCGAAGTTACCGTAGGTCTGATCGGGGCCTTTGGTATAGTTCTCACGGGCAGAACCGATTTCGTAGCGGAGGAGATAGCCTTCGGTCTTGGAAGTGCCAACAGCATTTGCGGTGAAGTCTTCGTCGAGAGTCCAGAGGGTGGTGTTGTCGCCTGTACCTGTCACGATAAGGTCGGTGCAAGAACCGTGGATGAATTCGCCGCCGTTCTTATAGATACCGTCAGCACCGGTATATTCACCGCCGAAGAGGGGGTGGCAAGAGGTTGCGGGGTTGGCAGGATCCATTACGTGAACGCCTGCAAGGTCATGGTCGTTCCAGTCGCCGATAAACAGGGTACCGTCTTCAGCAACAGTGAGGTGGTAGGGCGATGAGTTGCCCGACCAAGCCACACCACCGGTGTGAGCCTTTGTGCCCTGACCTGTGGGGTCGCCGAACGCGGGGTCGAGGATGTAAATACCTGTGCCTGTGCGAGCGCCTTTATAACCGTTTGCTGCTACAGAGGAAACGTAGATGCGGCCGAAGTAGGGGCTCTCGGGGTTGTTGTCGATAGCCATACCGCGGGCGTTAGCGATGTCGAGAGCGGGATCGCCGTTCTGAGAGATCTGCTTGGGCTCTTCGTCGAGGAAAGCTTCTGCACGAGCAGTTACAGACCAGTCGTAGTCGCCTTCGGCAACTTCATCGCCGGGGAGAGTGAGGGTGACATGACCCATAGCCTGAGGACCGAAGTCGATAGACTTCACGGTCTTGCCGTCCTTGATGAGGTTGATAGTCACCGAAGTAGCGTCGGCATTGAGGAGGAAGCTCACCTGGTTGCCGTCGAACGACTTGAGCTCGGAAGCGAAGATTGCGGGCTGAGCGAAGTCGCTTGAGGGGTCGTAGGTGGGGTCGTTGAGCAGGGCAATAGCACCGCGGCACTTTGCAGCCTCGCATACAACGTCTTCTTCGTAGGGATCGTAGCCTTCAGCATCTACCTTGAGGTGGTAGGTACCGGGGGTGAGGCCGGGGAAATAGTAGAAGCCGTTGTAGTAGTTGTCGGTCTCGTAAGTGAGGTTCACGCCGTTGCCGGTGAGGGTAACGGTAGCACCGTTTACGGGCTTGTACTGGTCGTGATCGCCGGCTGTAGCGCCAAGGAAGAGGGGGTCGCGGAATATGCGCTTGCCGTCTTTCACGGCACCGCATACGATACCTACTTTGGGCTGCTCAGCGCCGAGCGACTCACATGTAGCTGTGAAGAGCTGGAATGCAACCATCTTGCTGTAGTCTTCGCTGAGCATACGGTGGGTTTCGGGCTTGTAGTCGTGGAAAGCGGTCTCTGCGAGGTAGCCGGGAATCCAGAGGTTACGGAACACGCCTAAGTGGTAACCGTCGCCCCAGCCTGAGTAGAAAGCAGAGTCGGCTACAGCGTAGGGGCTGTTGGGGCTCTTGAGCGACTGCCAGCAGGTGACGGGATTGTCGTGGAGATGCTTCCATGCTGTCACAGCCATTTCCTTTGACTCGGGGAGGTCGGGGTCGTTGATGTTGAAGGGCTGGCCGGGACGTGGGTCGGCACCACGGAAGAGGGTAAGGAGGTAGTTGGCACCGTTGCCGTTGGAGTGGATAGAGATGAACATATCCGCTCCCGTAGATGTGGCTTCCTTACCGATTTCGGTGAGGATGCGGTCGTCTTCGATGCGGTTCTGAGTACGTGACATGATTACTTCTGCGCCTGCCTCTTCGAGAAGACGCTGAAGCTCTAACGCACGCCAGAGGTTGTGCTTCGACTCCCAGCAACCCTCCTCACACACGGTGGGGAAGGGAATTGAGGGATTCCAACGGTCGGTAGATACCGAACCGTCGGGGCGATAGCCGTTGCCGAACTCGCCGGCGATGCGAGTGCCGGTAGTTGCCTCGAAACCACCGTGACCGGGGTTGAGATATACTTTCTTGCCGGAGAGGTCCTGCGCTGATGCCGAAGCGAAAAGCGAGGCTGCCGAAAGAACTGCAATTACAAGTTTTTTCATTGTGATATGTATGGTATTGATTTATTATTTGTTCTTGTCAACTTCCACGAGGATGAAACCTGAGCGGGGAGCGGCCGCCATGAGACGGAGCTTGCCGTCGGGACCGATAGCGGCACCGGTGTTGGCCGACCAAGCCGAGCAGTTGCCGCCGCTGAGGCTGTAGCTCCAGAGCACGTCGTGGTTGCCCTCGCTGAAGTCGGAGAATGCCATAGTGGTGTTCATGCCGGAAGAGAGGTCGTAGACACGGAGAGTCTGGTTGCCGGAGTAGCTCCATGAGTGGCTGCTGGTGGTGAGCATGTAGCGCTCGCCGTTGAAGTTGATTACGCGGGCGTCGTTTTCGGCAGTGACGGGGAACTCACAGCCTTCCTTGGGGTCGATGCGGTTGAGGAGGTTGAGGTCGATATCGACGAGGAGGATAGTACGCTGATAGGTAGAAGTGAGGGTGTAGATACCTTCTTCGCCGACAACGGGGTTGATGCTGCCGTAGTAAGCCACGCTGTAGGGCGGGATTACCTTTTCGGGTTCCTGAGCCACGGTGGTGAAGTTTTCCACCTTGAAGCGGAGAGCTTCGTCGCCTGCCACGTGAGCGAAGAACCAGAGGTAGCCGTTACCGTTTTCGTCGAGTGTCACGCTCATGTTGTCGCCCCAGCGGCCTTTGACGTTGGTGTCGTCGGTCATGTTCACGAGGGTTTCGCATGTAGCGTTGGCATCGGCCCAGTGGTAAATTTTCAGAGGCTGGGTAGCACCGAGGGCTGTGGTAAGGTTACATGCATAGAAGTGACCGTGAGCAATGCCGCCGGCGCTGACAGTGAATGTACCGCCTTCGATACCGGTGGTGTCGAGCTTGCGTGCTACGGGCGAACCGCTTGCTACGTCGTCCCACTTGATAATCGAGGGGTTTGTACCGCCTTCGCGTGAGAGGAAGAAGAAGTTTTCGCCGTCGAACTGAGCCCAGCGGGTGTTCTCAGCCTCGAAGTCGGCCCAGATCTTGGTCGTAGCAGAGTTGTCGAATACGAGAGCATCGGCAAAGTCGGCGCCGTAGGTGGGAACACCGGCGAATGAGATGTCGTATTCGGCAGTTTTGCCGAGGAAGTCGAGCTCTATTTTGCCGGGGTTGGCAGCATAGAGCTTGCCGTCGGTGCTCTCGGTGAAAGAGTACTTCGTACGGCGGGGAAGGAGGCTCACTGTAGTGATGCTTGCAGAGGCCGAATTTTCGCAGTTGAGGTACACTGTGCGTGTAACGTCGCTCACGAAGCCCGTGCAGGTATTACCGGCATCGTCGATACACTGGATTGTGCGCACGATAGGTGTTGCCACAGGGTCGAGGATATCGAATGATGCGTGATATACGGTAGAGTTCTGATTGTTTACCACGGTGATATCGGCAGCGCCGGTGCTCACGTCGTAGCTCTCTTTGTCGAGAGAAGCACCGAGCGAGAGCTTGGTGGCGAAGCGTACGGCCTCGATATCTGTCTCGGCAGGGATAGTGAACTCAATAGTCTTGGAGTCCTCGTCGAGGATACCGTTGATAGTCTCGGCACCGGTAAAACCACCGTTGCTCACTGCGATAGTGAAGATGTAGGTCTCGCCCGACGGATTGTCGTACTTGGTGTCGTCGCTGCAGGAAGTGAGGCCTGCAAGAAGCGCTGTGCACCCGAGAAGTACTGATTTATGGTGTAGTTTCATTGTATTGGTCTTTTTGATTGGTTATCACTTCCACTCGGGATTCTGCTCGAGAACGTAGCCGTTCTGCTTGAAGAGCTGGATCTGGTCGGTAGGAATGGGACGGATGTAGTCGCGTGCCTGAGGAGCGGGACGACGATTGGCAACGGGAGTCACCACGAGGTAGCCCTCGGTTTCGCCTGCGGGAAGCACAGCCTTGGTAAGGTCGGCCTTGGGGAAGTCTTCAAGTTTGATCCAGGCACCTACTTCGATAGCAGGATTGTATTCGCTCCAGCAGTAGATGAGCTTCTTCCAGCGCTTGAGGTCGTCGAGACGCGAACCCTCGAATGCGAGTTCGACACGACGCTCGCGGCGTATTTCCCAGAGGATAGCGGGAACGTCGCTGTCGCGGTTGGGGTCGTCGTAAACGGCACCGTCGACTGCGGGCTGGCCGCCGATAATCTGGAGCGCGGGCATATCTACGCCCTTACGTGCGCGGAGTACGTTGATAGACTTGTCGAGGTCGGCCTGAGAGAGTGTTCCGAGTTCATAGCAGATTTCTGCGTATGACACGAGGATTTCGCCCAGACGGTACTGCGGGCAGTCGGTCACGTTCTTTGCGTTGGCAGTATAGAGGGGGTCGGTTGTGCCTTCGAGCTCGCGGTCCATGTATTTGCACATAGAGAAGCCTGAGCGTGAGTAAGCGGCACCTTCTACGTCTTCACCGGCGATATAGTATTTGTCGGGGCGGATAATCATAGAGAGGCGGGGGTCACGGTCGGTGAAGTATTCTTCGGCTGTCTCGGGGCAGTAGAAGAGGTCTTTCTCGTACACGGGATGTCCGTCGGAGGCGAGGAACGAATCGGCGAAATCGCGGTTGGGACCTGCCTGGGGCTGGAGGTAGTTGTAGTTGAGTACGCTATGACCGTTCTTGGTGTCGATGTAGCGCTTGTAGAGGATTACCTCGGGGTTGCCGGCGAGGTCGTCGGAAACGAAGAGGCTTGTGTAGTCGGGAGCGAGAGAGTACACGTTGGAGTTCATCACGGTGAGACAAGCGTCCTTGGCGAGTTCGAGGCACTTGCGTGCGAGCTCGGCGTCGCGGCCGTGATATTTCTGGAATGTACCTTCGCGGAGCATAGCGCGGCAAATCATCGCAGCTGCCACATATTTATTTACGAGGAGCTCGCCGTCGTTCTCACGGATGTTTTCGAGAGCGTAGCGGAGGTCGGCGAGGACGTTGGGCATCACCACTTTCTCGCGGCTGTCGCGGGGCTTGTAGAGCGAGTCGGTCTCGGTGCTGTTGATACGAGTGGTGTACCACTGTGTATCACCGTAGTTGAACGAGAGATTGGCGTACTCGATACCGCGGAAGAGGCGGCCGATGCCTACCCAGTGAGCACGCGAAGCTTCGTCGAGCGAAGTCACGCGGTCGACACCCGAGAGGTAGTAGTTGGCGCGGAGCACGTTGGCGTAGGTGTACGAGCCGTCGGTACCGCTTACTACGAGGTATGGCCAGTTGGTCTGGGTTACGTCGGAGAAGTTGTCGGTAAGTTTTTCGTTATAGCCGTAGTTGCCGGAGTAACCCGAGAAATAGAGAGGGTAGAAACCGTTGGCGTAGATGCGGATGTGGTCTTCGGTCTTCCAGTACTCAGAGTCTTCGATCTCGTCGACGGGAGCGACATCGAGGAAGTCGTTGCACGAAGTCAGTCCGAAGCCGAAGAGCAAGAGCGCTGCCGGAAGTATTTTATGGATACTCATATCGTGTTTGATGATTGAGGGTTAGAAAGTGATTTGGAGACCGAAAGAGTATTCCTTAGAGAAAGGATAGCTTCGGCCGATATAGCCGCCGTCGCCGGTTGCTACTGTAGTCTCGGGGTCGATGGGCACACCGTTGAGATGATCCCATGTAGCGAGGTTCTCGAGAGATACGTAGAGGCGGACACGCTGCATGTAAAGTTTGCGAACAACGTTCTGGGGCAGAGAGTAGCCTACGGTCACGTTCTTCAGACGGCAGTATGCCATGTTGAGGAGGTAGCGGCTCTGCTTCTTGAAGTTGGGGTTGGCGCTCTGGTAGTTGAGGGCCCAGGGACGGGGATAGAAAGCGTCGAGGTTTTCGGGAGTCCAGTAGTCCATGTGGTGCTGGTAGTAAGCCTCACCGAAGTGCCAGCCGGGAATTACGAGCTGACCTGTACCCCAGAGGTCGCGTTTGCCAACGCCCTGGAAGAAGATACCGGCGTCGAATCCTTTATATGTAAGGTCGAGACGGGCACCGTACTGGTAGCGGGGAGTAGAGTTACCGATTACCTTCATGTCGCCGTGGTTGTCGAGGGTGGGCACGCCGTTGGTCTTGCCGTCGTCGATTTCACCGTCGCCGTTGAGGTCGACATATTTCACGTCGCCTACACCGAACTTGAATGACTGGCCGTACTGGTCTTCGAGGTATTTCTGAGAAGCTACGCCTTCGGCGAGGCCGGTGATATTGCCGGCTGCATCGTAGGTGAAGTCGTCGGCAACGAAGAGACGGTCGGTCTCATAGCCCCAGATTTCGCCGTATGTCTTGCCGTTGTACACATAGTCGCAGCGGCGCTCGGTAGGATTGACGTTGCTGTAGGTACCCTTGGCATCGCTGAGGTTGGCCGAAACGTTCACGCCGAGGCCAAAAGCGAAGTTGTGGTGGAAGTCAAGCGAGAGTTCCCAGCCCTTGGTGTTGATGTAGCCGTAGTTGGTCATAGGAGCGGCCTGACCGAAAGTAGAGGGCATGGAGGCACCGGTGTTGATAAGGTCGGTGGTCTTGCGGTTGAACCAGTCGAAGCTCAAGCCGAGGCGGTTGTTGAAGAAGCGGAGGTCGACACCCACGTCGGTGGTAGTAACCTTTTCCCATGTGAAGCCGTTTGCAAGAGCTTTGGGAAGGCTGAGGGTGTAGAGACCGTTTTCATCCATAATCCATGCAGTCTCGCTCATCGACATGATAGCGCGGAAGAGGTTGTTGGAGATACGGTCGGAACCGATCTGACCCCACGAAGCGCGGATTTTGAAGAAATTCCATGTGGGGCTGAGCGACTCCATGAATTTTTCGTTGCTTACAATCCAGCCTGCGGAGAACGAGGGAAGTGCTGCCCAACGCTGGTCGCTCGGGAATTTCGAAGAACCGTCGTAGCGGAAGTTTGCCTCGAGGAGGTAGCGGCTCTGGTAGTCGTAGTTTACACGGGCGAAGAAACCTGCGAGGGTATTCTTGTTATTGTAGCTGTCGGCATACATTTCGCCTGTAGCGAGCGAGATTTCGGGTTTGTCGTTGATGAGGAGGTCGAGCTTGCGTGCTACGTTGCCGTAGGTGTGGTTGCTCTCGATGTTGGTACCGACGAAAGCGCCGATATTACCATACTTTTCGCTCTCCCATTTGTAGCGGAGAAGGGCGTTGATCACGTGGTAGTCGCCGAAGTCGGTAGACTTGACCGAGCGGCTTGCCGATGCTGCTGTCCAGGTCTGCTCCTTGAAGTCGTTGAGGTTCCAGAAGTCCATACCTGTCACCTGACCGCCGTTGGTCTGGGTGTAGCGGCCAACGTGAGTGAAGTTGTAGTCGGCTTCGAGGGTAAGGCCTTTGTAGAGGTCGAGGGTGAAGCCGAGGGCGAGGCGCATCCAGTTGTTGTTGATTTTGTTGCGGTTTGCCTGATCACGCTCTGTGACAGAGCTGCGGATAGGCTTGCCGTCGACAGTACCGTAAGGATAGGTTGCGGGCCAACGGTAGAGGTAGTAGAATTCGTCGTAAGAAGAGTTGAATTCGTAGGGGTTCTCTGTGTCGGTGCGGGTGTAGAGAAGCTTGGTGTGGAACTCAAACCAGTCTTTGAGCTGGCTGCGTGTACCGAAGTTCACGTTGTAGCGCTGCTGCTTGTCGTTGTTCACCTTGATCATACCGCTATTGCCGGTGTAGCCGAGGCTTACATTATAAGATGTAGCGCCCGAGGTGCCGTTGATAGCGAAGTTGTGGTTCTGCATGAACGATGTCTTTTTCATCATCGTGTCATAGGGGTCCCATGAGCGGTAGAACTGGAGGTTGCCGTTAAGTTTTTCGTAGTCACGGCCATACACGAGTTCGGGCGAAAGATTGTAGTCGCCGTATACGCGCTCCCACTCTTTCATGCGCTCGATAGTGTTCCAGTCCCAGTACATGCCTATATCGTTCGTTACCGACGAGGTGCCCTTTGAACGCTCAACACCGAGGAGGGCGAGAGTGGCACCTTCAGAACCTACAGCGAGTTCGGGCTTTACCGTGGGGCTCTTCCATGCGAAGTTATCGGAGTAGCTTACGGTAAACTTCTCGCCTGCTTTGGCTTTCTTGGTGGTGATAAGGATTACACCGAAGGCACCACGCACACCGTAGATAGAAGCCGAAGCCGCATCCTTGAGCACGGAGATGCTCTCGATATCGTCGGGGTTGATGAGGCTGAGGTCGTTGATTTCCACCTGGTCTACAAGGATAAGAGGCTCGGTAGAACCGTTGATAGAGCCGAGTGCGTTACGGATTTTCATCGACGACTTGTTGCCGGGTTTGCCGTTGGCGTTGGATACGGTAAGACCGGGGACCGAACCCTGGAGGGCGCTTGTAACGTCGGTCACGGGACGGCTGTCGAGAGTCTTGCCTACGTCTACGGTAGAAACGGCACCGGTAAGGTTGACGCGCTTCTGAGTGCCGTAACCTACGGCTACAACTTCGTTGAGCACGTTGGCGTCGGACTGGAGGTGTATCACGAGGTCTTTGCCTTCACCCACGCGCACGGTCATAGGTTTTGTACCTACATACGAAACTTCGAGCTCGGTATTGGGCTTGAAATCACCGCGGAGAGTAAAGCGACCGTCGATGTCGGTAGGGGCACCGGTAGCGGCACCTTTTACACGCACACTTGCGCCGATAGCGGGCTCGCCTTCTTCGTCGAGCACGGTACCGGAGATTTCATGCAACGCCTTCGACGAGGTCTCGGCCTTCATGGCACGGTTGCTCGAAAGGACAATCGAAGAACCCTCGATAGCATAATAGATATTGTGGCCTGCGAAAAGGCGGTCGAGCACCTTGGTGACAGCCTCGTTTTCAGCCTTGATGTTTACTTTTACTTTTGCATCAACGTTGCTGTTGACTACAAAGAGATAACCTGTCTGAGCCTCGATCTGCGAGAGAACCGAATTCAGAGGTTGGTCGCTGACGGATAGGGTCACGGTCTGCGACTTGATTTTACCTGCAGCTTCTGCATTGAAACCCGTAGAGCCTGCTATAAGCATGAGCAGAACTACCACGAGGCTCTTGAGAAAACCGCCGGAAAGGGCCGGCAGATAGCCGGACGTCTGTCTGTGATTCATAAGAAATGATTGGTTTCCGATAATTGTTTAGGATTAAATTTATGGTGCGCCCGGCTCCGGCTGCGGAGCGGTGTTGCGCTGTTCTGTTTAGGTTAATTGTGTATCAAATAATCTGTTTCTCCGTGGTTTAGATAAGGTTAATAATTGGGGTTATTTCTATTTAATTGTGATTAATCTGAAGTCTTTATCCGCCTCGTAGCTGAATCCTACATCGTGGCGTATGGTATTGAGGGCGTGTTCGATACCGTCTTCGAGGTAGAACTTACCGCTGAACCTCACGTCGGCAATATCTGCTCGGCAGAAGTCGACGTCCACGCCGTAGTATTTCTCGAAGCGCGCTATGATATCACGCAAGGCCATATCGCTGAAGCTCACTATGCCGTGCACCCACTCGAGGTCTTCGGTGGAGAGGCGTCCTTTGGTGACCACGCCGTCGCTTACGGTGATATTCTCGCCGGGCACGAGCATATAGCAACCTTCGGGGGCTTCGTACTTCACGCCTCCGTCAACGAGGCTGAGCGAGAATGTGGCGCCTTCTTTATACGCATCAACATTGAATTCAGTGCCGGTCACCTCCACGCTGCCATAAGCGGTGCCTACGGTAAACGGACGGGCGGAATCCTTGGCAACAGAGAAGTAGGCCTCCCCGTCGATTTCAACATGGCGGCTGTCGCATGCGAATACCCCGGGAAAACGCATCGTAGTATTGGAATTGAGCCATACCGAGCTGCCGTCGCCGAGGTCGACTTTGAGTCGCTGCCCCGCCGGAACGGTCAGTGTGGTATACGGAACTTCGGTCATAGCCTCGGTGGTATGGAGCGAATGGTCCAAGGCAACCGATGCCACCCCCACGGCAAGACACGCTGCTATACCCGCCACGCGGCTCAGTATCCGGCTCGAACGGCGCACGGGAGCTGCGGCGGATTTTTTCTCATCCATGATGTCGCCGATGATTGTGGCTGCATCGAAAAACCGACGCTCCGCCAGAAATGTCTCATAGTTTTCAGGCGACGATTCTACCCAGCGGCGAATTTCGCTGCGCTCGGCATCGTTGGCTTGTGATGAAAAAAATTTGTAAAGTCGTGCTTTATCCATGGGGATTAAGATAAGGTGAACAGGCACATTTTTTGTGCCCCTTATCTGTTAAGCGTTTCGCAACGCCTATACCCTATGTAAAGTCAGCACTTTTTTTCAGAAAATTTCAAATTTATTTAGATAATAACACTTACGCGCGCAGGTCGATATTTCCCGTAGCAAGGAGAATAACGAGTACCATGAAGTAGTCGCCGAGCGACACGCGCAGCGTCTTGAGCGCCTTGGATATGTGAGCCTCTACGGTCTTAACCGATATGCCCATGCTGTCGGCAATCTCGCGGTAAGTCATGCCCTCTACCCTGCTCATAAGGAATATGCGGCGGGTATTTTCGGGGAGCGCCGCTATAGCCTGATTGGTACGCTCCTGCACCTCCTTATCATATATCCAGTGGGGGTCGAAAGCGCGGAGGGTGGTTATGCTCATATCGAGCTCCCACTGCGCATCGCTCGTGAGCTGCTCCTCCACACCCTGACGGCGGCTCTGGTGCGTGAGATAGTCGAGACACTTGTGCTTGAGCATTGTAAACATATAGGCCTCGACATTGCCCGTGAGGTCGAGTTCGCCCCTGTGTTCCCACACATAGGCGTAGCACTCCATGAGTATATCCTGCACCGCATGTACATCGCGTACATATAGTAATGCGAACCGTTCGAACCGCTTACGCGCTCCAAACAGACGCTCTATTACTGATAGTGGTGTGGATGAGTCTGACATGGTTTTCGGGTGCTCCGACGAGCAAGGTTTACAATTGCAAAAGTAACAACAATCTTTTATTTGCCAAAAAAAATCAGATTTTTTTTCGTAATTTTGCGCTCTCCAATCACCTGTTATGAAATTTACTCTACAGCATACATGCCCCGGTTCGCAGGCAAGAGCCGGGCTCATCGAGACTGACCACGGACCTATTCAGACTCCTATTTTCATGCCCGTCGGCACCGTCGGGTCTGTCAAAGGCGTGCACTTCCACGAGCTGCGCGACGACATCAAGGCTCAGATAATTCTCGGCAACACCTACCACCTCTACCTCCGCCCCGGCATGGATATAATCCGGAAGGCCGGCGGCCTCCACCGCTTCAACGGCTGGGAGAAACCTATCCTCACCGACAGCGGCGGCTTCCAGGTGTTCTCGCTCAGCTCCAACCGCAAGCTCACCGAGCAGGGCGCCGAATTCCGCAGCCACATCGACGGCTCGAAGCACCTCTTCACACCCGAAAACGTGGTGGACATACAGCGCATAATCGGCTCCGACATAATGATGGCCCTCGACGAATGCGCTCCCGGCACCTCCGATCGCGCATACACCCGCAAGAGCCTCGACATGACCAAGCGCTGGCTCGAACGCGGCTGGAAGCACTATAAGGAGACCGAACCCGTCTACGGCCACTACCAATCGTATTTCCCCATAGTCCAGGGCTGTACGTACCCCGACATGCGCCGCGAGGCCGCCGAGCATGCTGCATCGCTCGGTGCCGACGGCTACGCTATCGGAGGTCTTGCCGTGGGCGAACCCGCCGAAGTGATGTACGAGATGATAGAAGTGGTCAACGACGTGCTCCCCACCGACCGTCCGCGCTACCTCATGGGCGTAGGCACTCCTATAAATATCCTCGAAGCCATAGACCGCGGCGTGGATATGATGGACTGCGTGATGCCCACGCGCAACGGCCGCAACGGTATGCTCTTCACCCCCGAAGGCACCATGAACATGCGCAACCAGAAGTGGGCCGACGACTTCTCGCCACTCTGGCCCGACGGACCCTCGTATGTCGACCGCGTGTATACCAAGGCCTACGTCCGTCACCTTTTCGTGGCCAACGAGCTGCTTGCCATGCAGATAGCCTCTATCCACAACCTTGCCTTCTACCTCTGGCTCGTAGGCGAAGCCCGCCGACACATCATCGAAGGCGACTTCAGCACATGGAAAGCCGAAATGGTGCAGAAACTCTCACGCCGTCTCTGATTTAAGCCCCCGACCCACGGAAGTGTTCAAGATTATCGACCGCTACATACTGCGCAAGTTCCTCGGAACGTACGTATTCGCCATAGTCCTGCTGCTGGCGATAGTCGTCATGTTCGACGTCAACGAAAAGTTCGACTCTTTCGTCAAGGCGCCGCTGCATGCCACAATCTTCGACTACTTCCTCAACTTCCTGCCCTACTTCGCCAACCAGTTCTCGCCGCTCTTCACCTTCATCGCCGTAATATTTTTCACCTCGAAGCTCGCCGGCAACAGCGAGATTATAGCCATGCTCTCTACCGGCATGAGTTTCAAGAGATTGCTGCGACCATACCTCGTGGGCGCGGCCATTATAGCGGCGGCTACATACATACTGAGCGCCTACATAATCCCGCCCGCCAACCGCGAGCGAATCGACTACACCAACACTTACGTCAAGAACAAGCGCGTAGACTACGGCTCAAACATCATGCTCATGGTAGCCCCGGGCCAGATAGCCTACATGAGCCGCTACGACAATCTCTCGAAGACAGGCCACCGCTTCTCCCTCGAGTCCTTCGACAGCGCCAAGGTGCTCACCTCGCGTCTCACCGCCACTTCCATCAAATGGGATACCCTATATCGCTGGACAGTACGCGACTACGTGAAGCGCGACTTCACCGCCGAGCGCGAGTACATAGAGAGCGGCCGCTCCCTCGACACCACAATAGCTTTCGAGCCGCGCGACTTCCTCATATCCGTCAACGATCACGAGATGATGACCACCCCCGAACTCCGGGAGTACATCCGGCGCCAGAAACTGCGCGGCGTGGGCAACATCAAATCGTTCGAGGTGGAGAACGAGCGCCGCTATGCCATGACGGCAGCAGCATTTATCCTCACCGTCATAGGCATGACACTCTCGGTCAAGAAGCAGAAAGGCGGCATGGGCCTCAACATCGGCATAGGCCTCGTGCTCAGCTTCAGCTACATCCTGTTCATGACCATTACCCAGACTTTCGCTCTGAGCGGCCTCACCTCGCCCGCCGTAGCCATGTGGATACCCAACGTCATCTACTTCTTCATAGCCGTCATTCTCTACCGCCGCGCCTCGCGAGGATAGCGCCGCGCGACTTTAACCCTCCTCAAAAACACAAAATGAAGACAAAGGATAAAAAGTAGCGGCAAAATTTCATATTTTAACCATTATTTAGTAACTTTGCGCTCATCAAGCACTCTCCCGAGGGTGTCCATTATTACAATTTCAGATCCAACTCACTATAATATATGGCTTTACAATGCGGAATTGTTGGTTTGCCCAACGTAGGTAAATCTACTCTTTTCAACTGCCTTTCAAATGCTAAGGCTCAATCTGCCAACTTCCCCTTCTGCACCATCGAACCCAACGTAGGCGTAATCACGGTGCCCGACGACCGGCTCACCAAGCTCGTCGAGATGTGTCAGCCCCGCTCGGTAGTTCCTGCGACGGTAGAAATCGTCGACATCGCCGGCCTCGTAAAAGGCGCCTCAAAAGGCGAAGGCCTCGGCAACAAATTCCTTGCAAACATCCGCGAAACCGACGCTATTCTCCACGTGCTCCGCTGCTTCGACGACGACAACATCACGCACGTCGACGGCTCCGTTGACCCCGTGAGAGACAAGGAGATAATCGACTTCGAGCTCCAAATCAAAGACCTCGAGACCGTAGACGCACGTCTGGCCAAGACCCAGAAGCAGGCCGCTACCGGCGACAAAACCGCCAAGATGCAGGCCGCAGTGCTCACGGCCATTAAAGAAGCCCTCGAGAAAGGCCTGCCCGCACGCTCGGTGACTTTCGACACCGTAGACGAGCAGAAGTTTGCCCGCGAGCTTTTCCTCCTCACCTCCAAGCCCGTACTCTACGTCTGCAACGTCGACGACGAATCGGCGGCCGCAGGCTCCAATAAATACGTCGAAGCCGTCCGCGAAGCTATCAAGGACGAAGGCGCCGGCCTCCTCGTGGTGGCAGCGCGCACCGAAAGCGAAATCGCCGAGCTCGACACCTACGAAGAGCGTCAGGAATTCCTCGCCGAGATAGGCCTCGAAGAATCCGGTGTAGCCCGCCTCATCCGCGCCGCATACGCCCTCCTCGACCTCCAGACATACTTCACCGCCGGCCCCGACGAGGTGCGCGCATGGACATTCCGCCGCGGCTCCAAGGCTCCACGCTGCGCAGGTATCATCCACACCGACTTCGAGAAAGGATTTATCCGCGCAGAAGTAATCAAGTACGACGACTACGTGACTCTCGGCGGCGAGACTGCCGTACGCGAAGCGGGCAAAATGGCTGTTGAAGGCAAAGAATACGTAGTCTGCGACGGCGATATCATGCACTTCCGCTTCAACGTCTGATCCAACCCTCTAATCCTCTGTCGGCACAATGTTCCGCAACTTCTTCAGCACACTACCGCCCGTTGTCAAGAACCTGCTCATCATCAACGTCTTGATATGGCTCGTTATGGGTTTCGTGCCCGTACTCGACCGTGTGTTCAACAATAATCTCGCCCTCTACTACTTCTCCTCGCCTGCGTTCCGCCCCTACCAGATAATAAGCTACATGTTCCTGCACGGCGGGTTTACCCACCTGCTGTTCAACATGTTCGCACTCGCAATGTTCGGCCGCACTATCGAAATGGTCATGGGCTCGCAGCGCTTCCTCTTCTACTACATCACCTGCGGTATATGCGCCGCACTCGTGCAGCTCGGAGTCTTCGCCATATACATCGACCAGATACAGGCGCTCCTCCCCGACGATGTATGCCGCCAGGTGGCCGACGAGGGCCTCTCGCTCCTCCGCCGCGGCTACAACTACTCCGACCCCGACTGCGCCCGCCTCAACGCCTTCATCAATACCCCCATGGTAGGTGCCTCGGGCGCTATCTACGGCGTGCTGCTCGCATTCGGCTTCCTCTTCCCCAACATGCCCGTCTACATCTTCTTCGTGCCCTTCCCCATAAAAGCCAAGTGGCTCATTATAGGATACTTCGTGCTCGAACTCGTCTACGGCATCACAGGCTCTGCCGACGGCGTGGCACACTTCGCGCACCTCGGCGGCATGATATTCGGATTTATACTCCTGCTCTACTGGCGCAAAAAGGGAGTATTCTCAAATCACTGGTTCTTCTAAGCACAAATTACTGAATGGCAGTACGCAAGACTCCGAAACCCGACACCAAACCTCGCCGCAGCACCCTGCAGCGCATTCTGCGCGGACTGGCAATAAGTGTCGATGTGCTGCTCGGAGCCGCCCTCTGCCTCACGGCCTACGCCGGCAACATATCGCCGCTGCAGCATGGCGGCATATGGGGCATATTCCCCCTCTGCTTCCCCTTCTGCCTCGTTGCGGCAGTGATTATCCTCATCCTCCAGCTCTTTTGGAACCGCATAGGCGCACTCATCATGGCCCTTGCGATGCTCATCTGCGCAGGGCCGATATGGGATTACTGCCCCCTGCACTTCGGCACCCCCTCCGTGCCCGACGACGCCACAAAGTTTACCCTCCTCTCCTACAACGTACACAACTTCCTGCGCCCCGGAGAGAAAGAATACGACACCTCCGACGACTCTGCCGTAGCATACATCCTCAACACCGACGCCGATATAGTATGCCTGCAGGAAGCATCGTTCCTCGCCTTAGCCAACTGCCTGCCCGCCAAGTTGGTTTACGACATCCACAACCACTACCCCAACGTGCTCATCAACGACGAGGTGGCTCTGCTATCGCGCTTCCCCGTTCAGGCCGTTCATCTCGACCCCGCACCCGACATCTTCAAAGGTGCCGATGTAGCCTGCTGGCGTGTGACTCTCCCCTCAGGACGGTTCATCACCGTATTTAATGTCCACCTCGAGTCCATGCGCATGAAGGACGACGACCGCGAGATGTACCGCAACCTCACGGAATTTCATCGTGAAAGCATTCACGACGTCAAGGAGCGCATCCTCAGCAAGTTGTCGTTCTCGGCAGTGAACCGCGCACGACAGGTACAACAGCTTCTGCGTTACATCCGGCTATACGGAGGCCCCGATGTAATCATCACCGGCGACTTCAACGACGTGCCCGGCTGCTACGCCATCCACGCTCTCGCCGATGCCGGATTCCGCAGCGCATACGCCGACCGGGCTCTCGGCCCCGCCATTACCTTCAACCAGAGCAGACTTTACTTCCGCATAGATCACACCCTGTATCGAGGCGAGCTCAAGCCTCTGGCAATATCCCGCGGAAGCACCGGGGCCTCCGACCACTACCCGCTCGTATCATCCTGGGCCCTTTGGTAAACCTCTAATACTAAACATTCTATTCCTATAAAGATAAGAACGTATTATTTCAATCATTTTATTCACTAAAAAAAGAGCAGTATGAACAAGATCATTACTACACTCTGCATTGCAGGAGCATCGCTCTTCAGCACAGCCACAGCGGCCGAGCTTACCAACTACACGCTCGACCCCGCCGCAGGCTCTACAGTTGAGTCTCTCTCTGAAATCAAAATCTCTTTCCCCGACCGCGACTCCGCTTCCGGTTACTTCTTCACCTTCGACGAAACCAAAGGTTACATAACCAATGGTACCGACACCATTCCCACAGGTCAGATATCTGTAAGATTGACAGAGAACTACAAGATCATCACCTTTGTTAAGAAAGATACAGGTGCTGATATAACTATCTCTACTCCCGGCGAATGGTCTCTCTACCTCGCACCCGGTGCATTCTTCCTCTGGGACTACGACAACGACGACGATGACGCACACATCGAAGACTCACCCGCAATCTCTGTAACCTACACTATAGGCGAAGTAGGCGGTGGAGACGACACAACTCCCTCTCCCACTAATCTCTCAGGCTGGATCACAGACCCCGAGAACGGTGCTGTAATCTCCTCTTTCAACCGTCTTAACGTATGCTTCCCCAACTATGATACTCCCGACAACGGTGGTTTCCTGAAAGCAAACGCTGATAAAATCTCTGTAACCGACGGCACTAACACCTACGAAGTATTCTACGGCAACAACACCGCAGGCTACACCAACTGGCAGAGCAAGGGCTTCTACGCTATCAACGAAGATGGCGAAGAAATCAAACTCGAAAACGGCACTTACACCTGGACTTTCGAAGAAGGTGCATTCCAGTCGCTCGAGTGGGGTGACGACGACGATATCGTCCTCGCAGAAAGCGCAGCCTTCTCTATCACCATCACTATCGGCGAAGCTCCCGTTGAGAAGTCGCCCTACAACCTCTCAAAGTGGATTTCCGTCCCCCAAAACGATGCTGTTCTCGACGAACTCGGTCGTATAACCGTAAGCTTCCCCGACTTCGAACCCGCAGACTGGGGCTTCCTCAAAGTCAACAAAAGCAAAGTAAGCCTCTCCGACGGCAAAAAGGACTATGACTTCTTCTACGGCATGCCGGCTACAGGCTATAATGCTCAAAACAGCAAGGGTTTCTTTGCTCAGAACGAAGACGGCGAAGAAATCACACTCACCGCTCCCAGCACCTACACCTGGGCTTTCGAAGCCGGTGCATTCCAGTCGCTCGACGAAGACGACAATGTACTTGCTGAAAGCGAAGCATTCGCTATCACCTACACTGTAGCAGGTGCAAATCCCCTCGAATACACAGTTGACCCCGCAAGCGGCTCTACTGTAGACTTCCCCGCAGGCAACCTCACTGTTACCTACACATTCGCCAACGCTACAAGCGTTTCTCCCGAAGCATTCGAAGTTGACTCAAACGTAGGTGGTGGCGCCGATTCTCGCGGCATCCGCGTAACTTACGGTACCGAACCCCTTCCCCGCCTTGACGCCCTCACCGGCGACGCCCGCGGCTACACCCTTACTGCCGACGGCAACAAACTCGTGTACACCTTCAGCCACAATATCTTCGCAGCCAACGGCGTCCTCAAGATTTCTGCCGACGAAGGCACCTACGGTGTTGATGGCCAGCACGGTCCCGCTCTCGAATACACCCTCACAGTAGGTCAGGCAAAAGACTACACCTACACTATCACCCCCGAAAGCGGCGCTGAAGGTACCGAATTCGCCACATTCACTATCACCTTCCCCGGAGCTACTACAGCTACATTCACCGAAGGTTCTTACGTTGTACTCAACGGCCCCCGCATGCTCACCCAGTACAGCTGCACACAGGTAGAAGGTGCAGAGCACCCCACTTTCGAACTCACATTCGATCCCGCGCCCTACATGTGGGGCACATACTCACTCTCTGTTGAGGAAGGCGCGTTCACACTCGACGGCAAGTTTGCAAGCCCCGCTATCCGCGGTTCTTACACACTCCTCCGCACTACCGACGTAGACACCACAATCCTCCCGTCGCCCCTCGGCTCCAAGGTAGTAGCTACTGAATACGGCACATACGTAGGCTTCGTATTCGCCGAAGACGAAAGCGTTACCTACGACCGCGCAACCTACGAAAGCAATATTGAAGTTAAGTTCGACGGCACCACCCTCAAAATGGGCAGCGACTACATCTTCAAGCTCAGCAGCGACGATGCAGGCCAGTACAAAATTGAAATCTACATGGAAGGCTCAAGCCCCTATGTAGGCAAGACCGGCACTCTCTCTGTTTCTTTTGCCGAAGGCACATTCACTATCAGCGGCGAACCTTCTCCCGCTATCAACAAAACATGGCAGGTGATCGCTCCCCGCACATACGACTGGACCTCAAATCCCGCCGACGGTTCAACTACTGCAAGCCTCGCAGAAATCACTATCACATTCCTCGAAGCTGAAGAAGCTGAAGTTTACCTCAACTCATTCGTAAACCTCCGCGATACCGAATATCTCTACTACGGTACCCTCACCGAATCTTACTCCAAGACTACCGAAGAAGGTGCAGCAGTAACCCTCGTATTCAACCCCGCTCCCACCGAAGACGGTGAATATGTACTCTCTTGCGACTACAGCGCATTCGTTATCGACGACGGTATCGAGACTCCCAACATGGACCTCCACTTCTTCCTTGACAAGAACGCCGGCCTCGGCAAGATCGAGCTCACCAACGGTCTCTACACCGTTTACTCTATCGACGGTCGCCTCGTTCTCGACAAAGCAGAGTACGCCGCTCTCAAGACTCTCGAACCCGGCTTCTACATCATCAACGGCAAGAAAACCGCTATCAAATAAGATTCCCCCAACCCTACCATAGAAAAGGCTGCCTCCGGGCAGCCTTTTTTCGTGTAAGTAAGTCATAAAGCTCCCATTTTCAAGAAATTTTGGCACCTAACCCATTGAGAACTTTGTTATATGGGAAAATTTGCTTACCTTTGCGACAATAGTTCCCACCACGCCTCTCAACGATGCGTACCACGGTGGGACTTCGGTTTTTTATATACGTATGTATTACAATAAGCAACCTATAGATTTTGCCAACCAGATTACCCTACTTAAAGGGAGAGGAATGACATTTGCAAATGAGGATATTGCTCTTGACGGTCTGTATTCCATAAGCTTTTTTCGACTCGCGAGCTACTGGAGACATTTAGAATCACGAAACACCGGCAAGTTCAAGGAAAACAGCAAATTTGAGGATATACTTTCATTATATATATTTGATCAGTATCTCCGAAATATAATCTTTGCATCAATTCAAAGCATTGAGGTTGCTTTTCGCACAAGAGTAAGTCATTACCTCTCAATGAAGCACGGTGCATTCTGGTTCCTCAATCCTGCGCTTTTCAAAGATGAGGAAATCCATAAATCATGCATCGATAAATTAAGGGAAGAATTATGCAGGTCTCACGAAGACTTCATCAAGGAACATTGTGATAAATATGATGAGCCGGATTGTCCGCCCTCTTGGAAGACTATGGAAGTGGCCTCATTCGGAACGTTATCTAAGCTCTATAGCAATTTAGCTGATAATGATATTAAGAGAGTAATCTCCCGAAGTTTTCAATTACCCTCTTATACATTTCTGGAGAATTGGATGAAATGCGCAGCCGTTTTGCGCAACTGCTGTGCTCACCATGCACGACTATGGAACAGGCGTTTTTCTGTAATACCCAAATACCCGGCAAATCTGCCAGGGAAGTGGATTTCCTTGCCCCTTCGGAGACCTGAAAAATTATACGGACAGTTGTGTTGTCTTGCATACCTGGAACAATCAATAAATCCCAATAGTAAATTAAAAGACAACTTCCTTGTACTATTGTCCGAGCATCCGGAGATTGATACTAAAGCAATGGGGCTTCAAGAGAATTGGCTGGAGCAACCTTTGTGGAATAGATAATCATACAAATCAATTTTTGACTAAGAGGATAGTATCATCGAACAGCAATAATTCACTACCTTTGCACTATAAATACGATACGCTATGATCGACGAAAAACCTTTCTATACAAGCGAGATAAAGACGGGAGCACCCGCAGAATTCACCACCGACACCCAGCGCCTGATCTACACATCACTCGAAGCCGCAGGTATACCCTACACACGCATCGAGAGCGACCCCGGCATATCTATGGACGACTGCCTGAACATCGACCGCGCATTCGGCATCGACACCGTCAAGACCATACTCCTCACCAACCGTAAAAAGACTCAATACTGGCTCTACGTGACCCACGCACGCAAGCCTTTCATCACCAAAGAATTCGGCGCCGCTCTCGGCATACCCCGCGTATCTTTCGCCGACGAAGAACTCATGCTCAGTCTCCTCGGCACTCCTCACGGAGCCGCTACCCCCTTCGCCCTACTCCGTCCCGAAGCCGCCCCCGTGACCTTCGTAATGGACCGTGACGTTGCCGCACGCCCCAAAATCGTAATCACCGACGGCGACCCCTGCGGCTTCATCGCAATAGCCAACACCGACCTCTTCTCCCTCCTCGGTCGCACCCCCATACTCATCGAAAATCCCGCCGAAATAGTGCTGCCTGAGTAGCGCTGACTATGCCGTAAAGAGCTTGTGTAAAAAATTGAACTGCACCCCAAAAGTTAGACATAAACTTATGGGGTGCAGTTCATTATTACGACTTTTCGTCGGTGCTTATTTCACCACTATCATGCTACCTGCGCTATGCGCGGTGAGTTCGGGCGCATACTGGCTCTGCAGAGTTGCTATGCCGGATACGAAGGTGCCGACGGATGCGGCAGTCATATCGTAGGTAACCATGTAGGTACCCTTGGGCAACCATGATACAAAGAGGCGGGTCGAGGCATCGGAATTCTCGCGGTAGAAGGCGAGGGCGCCGTCGTAGACGTAGCCGGGGAGCTGGTCGACAGGTTCGAACGAGGCGGGACGCTCGTCGTCGATGCTAACGTACTCGAGATTGCGGTTGGCCTTTATGGTGAGCTGTACGCGTACTCGCTCGCCAAGCGCAAATTCATCGGTCTGCACCCACTTGCCGTCGCGTTCTACGAGGCATCGCTTATCTATGGAGAGGTCGCGGCCGGGGCGTGCCTTGACACTCTTGGCGGGCGACTTGCTTACGCTCACCACCGAGCCGTAGGAGGGTGTCACACCATTGGGTTTCACACTTATGCGGAGGGTCTTGCCGTCGGAGGGAAGTGTGCGGGCGAAGTAGCCCGTCATGCTTTCTACCCGGCCGGGATTGAAAGGCTTGCCATTGACAGTGACGGCTTCGGCGACGGGTACAGAAGTCCAGTCGGAACCCGTAAGCATCACGGCGGCTATCACATAGTCGGGATTCCATGCGCCGAGGTTGTCGAGCGCCTGAGCCTGCACTATCACCCACTGACGCAGAGCGTCGAGCTCGGCGGCGCTCGCTCCCATTGCAGCATATGCCTGAATGATAGTGGCGTAGGAGCGGATGTCACTTACATTGGGGAAGCATACGCCCTGACCGGGCTTGGCGACGCCAAACTGTCGGATTGAGGCGAGCACGGCCTCTGCCTCTACCTTGCGGCCATTGGCTTTAAGGATGAGGACGTCGTAGGCCTTGTCGCCGGTATGGTCTTTCTTCCAGTTGCGGGCAACCTCGGCCACGGTATTGCGGATTATGGCGCTTCCGCCTACTGTCTGCTTGAGCTCGGGGAAGAACGACGCTATCAGGGCAAGCTCGTGGTCGGTCTTCACTCCTTTCATAGCGGAAAGTGTGGACTGGAGGTAGGCGAAGGCCTTGGAGAGAGCGGTGTTGAACGACTCGTCGAGCATGCCGAGCGAGCGGGCAATACCCAAGGTCATAAGCACACTTTCAGTGCTCCAGAGCGAAGACTCCGAAGCCCAGCCGCCCCACTTGAAGCCACCGTCGGGCATCTGCATCTTGGCGAGAGCTTCGGTGAGATCGCCTATCGCTTTTGCGTTTGCCTCGGGGTCGAGCAGCGAGGTGAGCATCTCCATGCGCTGAGTCTGCGAAGCGGCAGCCTGCACCCATGGAGTGCTGTCGAGCATCAGTTGCTTGAGATTTTCATTCTTCGACAGCATCGACACCAGGGCGTCCTCCGACGGATTTTCTTTCCATACCCGGAGAGCTTGGGCGATATCGGGATTGGTAGATACGAGGTGACGGGCGGCGAGAGCCGAGAAGAGGCGTGAAACGAGGCCTGTCGAGGTGAGCGACTCTCCGACAGATATTCCACGCATGGCCTTGACGATAGTCCACACGGGATTCTGGCAGTAGCTTAGGGTAAGAGTTGCATCGGCAGAGGCATCTACCGTGAATTCAAAAGGCTTGGTATCGCCGGGATTGAGGTAGAATTCGGTGCTCTCAATCACGGTAGCGGCAGATGTAAGAACGGGTATGGCTGCCTGCTCGCCGTCGGCAAAACCTCCGGCCATGCTGCGCACTCTATATCCTATTGCCGAAGCATCGGTAGGCGCAACTACGTCGATGCCGACTACCGCCGACGCCTTTGATGCAAGGGTATCGGTCTGCTGAACGGTGGCAATCACGGCTCCGCTCTCGATGTCGAAAATCTCGGCAACGGTGGTAACGGCAAGGCTGTCGTCCGAATTATTGAAGACGGTAGCGGCTACGCGGGCCTCGTCGCCCTGGCGGAGGAAGCGCGGCAGATTGGCCTGCACCATTACAGGCTTGGAGGCGACGGCCTCGGCGGCAAAGGATGCCGACTCCAGCGCTTTGGTCCAGCCGAATGTACGGAGCTGCCAGGTGGTATTGGCATTGGGCACTGTAAAGACTACATCCACATTGCCCTCGGCATCAGTCACAAGCGAGGGTCGCCAGAATGCGAGCGCAACCTCGGTATCGCGGTATTCGGGAACATCAGCTGTGCCAGCATCGGCAGCGCCCTCAGCTGTAAGAGCAACTACTTCAGCCATTGGCGCCGCAAGGTCCATTTCATATTCCTCTACCATATCATTTTCTACACTCGCGCTTTCGGCTTTAGCCATCTTGAAGCTTGCATAGCGCCTCATCATCACACCGGCGGAATTATAGTCGCCGTAGTAGCGGAATGACGGCAGCACGAGCTCGATGCCCTCTACACTCTTGAACGGCAGCGCGTAATAGTCGCTGAACGGGTAGACGTTGAGTCCGCTTATATCCATTCGATGTATAAAGCGGTAGAAGTTGAACGACGTGGGCATGTCGTTGTGGAGCAATGCATCCAGAGCCTTGTCGTAGAGTGTTGCAATCATTCCGGCGTCGGCAAGCGCGTTGTCGCCCTTGGAAAGGCGGAATCGCCAGGTCTCAAGGCCGCCGGGCACCAGCTTGTCGCGGAAGGTCTCGGCCACGATATCTACTTTCTCCTCTTTTGGCAGTTCGATCGAAACTTCACTCTGATACATATTGCCGTCGAGGACTGACACGAGTACTATCTGGCCGTCTTCGGCATCGAAGCCGTCGGGCAGCTCGATATTCAGGGTGGTGAAACCGCTCTTAATCCTGTGATTCTTAACGGGTGCCAGGGTCTTTCCATTTCTCACGAATGAGAATATGTAAAGCTCTCCGGCGGTCGTTCCGGCTGTAACGCTGACTTTCCGTCCGGCAAGTTTCACCTTAGCATCGGGGACAAATAGTATGGGAAGCGAGGCCGAAATCGTGCCTTTGCGGAGGCTGTAGAACGCCATATCGGCACTCACAAAATCATCGGCAAGAGCACTGTCGGCAGGCTGCAGGCGCAGCTTGTAGTCGCTCGCGGGGAGTGCTGCCACGTCTATGGCGAGACTCTTCCCGGCCTCGGCAGTTCCTGAGAGGACTACACTCGAATCGGCGGCAGCAATCACCTCCCAGCGCAGAGCTATCGGGGTGGAAACGCCGTCGCTGTTCAGAGCTTCGGGGCGTATGTTCAGAGTTTTGTCGCTATTCACAGCCGAGGGCACGGCCGCACTGAGCACGTAGGGTTTGCCGGTGGTAAATCTACGCGAAGTTGAAGCCGTCTCGGCAGTCTTGGAAGTCACTGTGATATCGGCTACGAAATCGGTAAACTTCACATTTTCAATGCCGCTGTCGAAAGTCTCAGCAGGAATCACTACGGTAAATCCGCCTGAGGCATCGGTCTTTACATTAAAATCGGCGAGGTGTGTATCGGGCGCAAACCAGCGTTGGCGGTAGCCGCCCTTAAGCGATAAAAGCACATCGGCGTCTGCCACGGGCATTCCCGAGTATGTACGGGCACGCCCCTCGACAGTCACGCATCCGGGCGAGGGGATGTCGCGGCGGACGGATGTCACTTCGGCCTCGAAGACGGGAGCCTTGTAGTCCGACACCATTACATCTTTCGATGTGGATATGCCGTCACCGTCAATGACGATTGAGTAATATCCTGTGAGTCGGCCCTTTGGAGCTACGAATTTACCGCTTATACGGCCAAGCTCATCCGACTCAACGGTAACGCTGTCGACTTCTTCGTCATTTGCATCAAGCCAAGTCACATCGAAGCGTCGGCGGGCGAGGACTTCGGGATTTTTGCCGTCGTCGCGTCGCTGAGCGGCTACCACGGCCCAGCACACGGTGTCGCCGGGATGATAGAGCGGACGGTCGGTGAAGACGAGGAGCGAATTCTGAACGGAGCTGCCGCGCTCGTCGTCCATTCCGTTGACCCACAGGCTCGAGAGGAAGTCGTAGTTGAGTCCTTTATAATCAATCACGAGTCGGTCGTTACGCCAACGCTTTGAGAGCGGAGCATCGAACTGTACGAGGCCCTGACGGTCGGTTTTCCCGACGAATATGTTCTTCGCATTTTTCTCGCCGGAGTTCAGGCTGAACGAGACGCCGGCAAGAGGTGCTCCCGTTGTGAAGTCAACGGCTCCCGCCACAGCCTTCGAGCATCCGTTAACTACGAACGGGAAGAGCGGCGTAACCTCAACAGTCTGGCAATAGCTGTTGTCGGTGGTACCGTCGATAGTGATTACCATTGCATAGCGTCCGGGGGCATCGAACTTGAAGGGAAATTCGGTAGTTCCGCGCACAGAGTCCGTTTTCAGGCTGCCGAAAGCGACTTCTCTGTACTGCTTGGCAATCTTCTGACCCGATGATACCGAAACGCCTGCGGGGATTTTATAAGCTCCTACACGGATTTCGCGGGCATATCTCCACTTGGCCGCAATGCTGAAAGACTCTCCGGGGGCAACCACCGATGTGGCCTCAATGGTCACGGTAGGCTGGGAGAGTAGGTTCAGTTTATTTTTAAGCTCGCCGTTGCCGTACCAATCAGGGAACTTCTTCAGTGAAGCCGTGAGCATGTCTATCACTTCGGCACTCTCCTCCGCCTCCGAAGAAATGTTGATTTCAGATAGTACGTAGCGCGCGGCCTTGACCGTTTCAAAGCGTTTGTAGAGCTTTATAAGGGTGTCGGGATTGCTGTCGCGGCGCACCGACCAATAGAAATACGGTGCTGACGCCTCGGCCGATGCCGCTACGGCTTCGTCGAGTACGGCCTTTAATTTCACGTCGTAGTCGTTGCCGGGGCGACGGAAATAATTGTAGGCATCGGCTTTCTTTAGCCGGATAAACGAGGCTACGTCAGGGATATACAGAAGCGCCTCGGGCGAATATTCAACGGCGGCCTCGAAACGGCTGAGCGAAGTATTGCCGGCGAGACTCTGAGCGCTGTCGAGGAGCTCGATGATGCGGGTGCGGAATTGTTGACCGCTCCATGTGGCAATATCGGCGGGATAGGGCTCGAGAGGGGCATCGACATTGTCGTAGACATATCGTCTCCGGGAATAAATTTTGTAGAAAACTTCCGCTTCAAGAGCAAGCAGCATGGCTTTTGAAGCATCGTCGAGACCGGCCTGTTTCAGCTGATTCTCGATGAGGGCAGGTTGAGAAAAGATTGTATCGTTGTCGATATTCCGCTGCGCCGTGAGGAGTTCTACGAGCGCACGCAGACGCACGGGGCCGCTGTCGGGCGTTTTGTCGGCGGCTGCGAGGACTTTCCCGGCATCCTCTATCACCTGACGAGGATAAGCGAAATCGGGAACTTTGAACTCGGGCTTGTCGGCTCCGAAGCATTTAAAACTTATAGACATAAGAAAAAGTAGGATAACGGCAACAATGTGGTGGGAGTGTTGAATCTTCATACGTGGTGGAATTGAATAGAAAAAATGGCGGCGGGTTCTGAATCAGTTCCCGCCGCCCTCTATAGATTACGTCTGAGACTTACTTCTTGTTCAGTCCGCAGTTCTTACACTTCTCGTTGATCTGAGTGAAGAAGTCGTTGCCCTTGTCGTCCACGAGGATGAATGCGGGGAAGTCTTCCACTTCAATCTTCCAGATTGCTTCCATGCCGAGTTCGGGATACTCGAGGAGTTCTACTTTCTTGATAGAATTCTGTGCGAGGACTGCAGCAGGACCACCGATAGAGCCGAGGTAGAAGCCTCCGTGCTTGTGGCAAGCGTCGGTCACGGCCTGGCTGCGGTTGCCCTTGGCAATCATTATCATAGAGCCGCCGGCGCTCTGGAACTGGTCTACGTAGCTGTCCATACGGCCTGCTGTTGTCGGGCCGAACGAGCCTGAAGGCATGCCTTCGGGAGTCTTGGCAGGACCTGCGTAGTAGATAGGATGATCCTTGAGGTACTGGGGCATGGGCTCGCCGCGGTCGAGGCGCTCCTTGATCTTGGCGTGAGCGATATCGCGACCTACGATGATTGTGCCTTTGAGCGACAGACGGGTAGATACGGGATATTTAGAGAGCTCGGCAAGAATTTCGGGCATGGGACGGTTGAGGTCGATTTTTACAACTTCGCCTTCGCCGGCCTTGCGGTATTCTTCGGGGATAAGTTCGCCGGGATTCGAATCGAGTTTCTCGATCCAGAGACCTTCTCGGTTGATTTTAGCCTTGATGTTGCGGTCGGCAGAGCAGCTTACGCCCATACCGATGGGGCAGGAAGCACCGTGGCGGGGGAGACGGATCACGCGGATATCGTGAGCGAAATATTTACCGCCGAACTGTGCGCCGAGGCCGAGTTCTTCAGCAGCCTTCTTGAGAGTGGCTTCGAGTTCGAGGTCGCGGAATGCATGGCCGTATTCATTACCCTTGGTGGGGAGTTCATCGAGATATTTTACAGACGCTTTCTTCACAACCTCGAGATTCTTCTCGGCAGAAGTGCCGCCGATAACGAATGCGATGTGGTAGGGAGGACAAGCGGCAGTACCGAGCGAACGCATCTTTTCGATGAGGAAGGGCACGAGCTTATCGGGGTTGATAGTAGCCTTGGTCTCCTGATAGAGATATGTCTTGTTGGCCGAGCCGCCGCCCTTGGCAACGAAGAGGAAGTGATACTCGCCACCCTCGGTTGCGTGGATGTCGATCTGCGCGGGGAGGTTGCAGCCGGTATTTACTTCGTCGTACATAGTCAGAGGTGCGTTCTGGCTATAGCGGAGATTGTCGGTAGTGTATGTGAGGTAAACGCCTTCGGAGATGCGCTCTTCGTCGTTGCAGCCTGTGAATACAAACTGACCCTTTTCTGCGTGGCAGATAGCAGTACCTGTATCCTGGCAGAAAGGAAGTTGACCTTTAGCAGCCACTTCGGCATTGCGAAGCATTGTAAGGGCAACAAACTTATCGTTCTGGCTTGCTTCAGGGTCTGCAAGGATTTTAGCCACCATTGCATTGTGCTCGCGACGAAGCATGAATGCGTTGTCGTGAGTAGCCTGACGAGTAAGCACGGTAAGCGCTTTAGGATCAATTACGAGGAATTCGTGTCCGCCCCAGTTTTCTGTGTGGACATAATCAGAAGTGAGGTGATAGTACTCGGTTTTGTCCGGGCCGAGCGGGAACATCTCCTGATAGTGGAAGGGTTTAGTTGCCATATAAACGATTGAATTGTTTGTCGTATAGGATGATGTGCAAATTTAAGAAAAAAGCACGGAACAACAATTCAACCAAGCAAAAAAAGTGCATCGGGGCAGAGGTGGGGGAATCGCCTGCTATACTTTGATAAGTCAGAAAAATGTTATGATAATGCACGTATTTTACGTCCGCCTCCTATAACTTTTACTTTGTCATCAAACCCGGAATTGACCAGAGACATCTCATATAATATTCGAGATGTCTGGCGAATGACTTTTATGTCAGCCACATAGAAAAAGCCATATCCTGAACGATATGAATAGTTATCGTTGTGATTTACGAAATCTACTTCTCTTATAGTTGAAACATCTGTTCTATGATTGCAGAATAGATTATACTCTGAAAGAGTCTTTTCTATCAGTGCCATAGATTCCGGTCTGGCAGGGATATTTGATTCGTCGATCTTTTTTTTGAAAAGTTCTGTTATCTCATCAATATTAATATCTTCGGTTTCATGGCAGCTATCAAGCAAGTTGGTTAGAATCAGTTTAATATGTATAACTTCAGTACCATACCATACTTGTGTGGCAATTATCAAGAAACAAAATACGATTAGTTCTTTGTGAAATTCCACACATTTATGCCATGAATAATCGTTGGTTTTGAGATATCCTTTTCGGGCGAGAATCAGAAATTTACCCATATTCCTGATGAAGTCGTGCGGAATACTTCCGTGTTGCTTCTCAAAGTTTGTTTCCAATTCTCTCCACATCAAAACTATATTTATCAGAATTCGGGAGTAATCTCTGACATCCACATGGCAAGCTGCATTTGCATAATCCGGTTTGAATATATCCGCGCCAAATTTATATGCCTTTGAGTATAAGTCGGACAAACGAGTATCATAATGATCTCTTAATCGTCTGCTATATCTGTCGATACATTCAATAAACTGAATATCACGACTACGCTTGTCGGAGATGCTCTCGTTGTAGTTGTATTCATTGCTTCCCTCATCAATATCTGTCAGGGAGTCTGTATCGTCTGATATTTCGGCCTCATTAGCATCTCTCTGCTTCTTATCAGAAGACAACAGGAAATCGACAATACGTACATCAGGTAATGCCAGGACAGACTTGCGAGAACCAATATGAATGTTATCGAATTCTTCGCTTGACACTGATTTTGCCGGGACATCTACTTTTATCATATCTCGAGCCCCTTTTGTATCGGATAATTTGACCTCCGTATTATTATCGCACCATAAGTATGATAGAATTCCGTCAAGATTGTCTTTCCAGTCTATGTTCGAGTCAAGAAGCGAATCAAGCTTTCGATATGTTTTGTTAGGATTAAACCTCGCTACGTCATCTTCGCTTATAATGAAGATACGATTTGATATTTCATTGCTATCGGAATCTATGACTACTGCACTACAGCCGGTCAATGTAAAATCTTCAACAACTATTTTGCAGCTGGCGTCAGGCATTTCAAATATTTGTAATTCCTCGCCGTTAGAATCAAGGATAGATAACCGGCTATTCTGTAAACATTCGTTATTCAGGAGTACCGTAAGGGTATCATCAATAACTTCCGCTGAAGTTATCTGCACGCTTTTGGCGATATAATCCGAAGATATTCTCTCAGGTCTCGTAAGTATCTGAAGTTTTGTCGGACTAATCTGAGATTTTTGATTTATGGTTATGCCTAAATTCCGAACATAGTCTTCCGGATTTGCAGAAATTATTGCGATGCAAGCTTCATCTCCGGCACCACTGAAAGCCGCATTAGTTACATTGGCACTCCCGGACAATATAATTGTACGAGATAATAATGTAAATTGTATAATCTTTGCATGAAGTTTATGTACATTAGACCTTTTTGATGAAAACACATCATCCCATGAATAAAGATTCAACCATTGCGGCTTCTCCTTCATCAAGTCATAGGGATAAATGCCATATTCAGAGTATACGCAATTTACCTGATCCGGATTAAAAATACGCTTAAGAGTTCTGAGAGTTTGCCCTGATGTATCGTAAAAAGGAGAAATGGTTGTTATAGATATTATTCTTTCATCACCTATAATTTCCCGGAGCTTGGTGTGTATATTCCCTTCCGAATCATTTGAAATAAATCGGATCTGCTCATCATTTATAATAACTTTATCTGAAGTGTTCAGATGCTCTTCGGTCATCCAGTTAGTATTATCCCTCATCCAGCGCAGCTGTTGCTTCAACAATATAGAATCGGGAAGATCTAAATTATTCAGATATTTCCATACCGTTTTAAACAGCGGAAGATAAACACTATCGTTACCTTTCAGACTAAAGGTATTCCAGACTTCCTCATTCAGAGCTTGGCCATTATATGTAAGATTGCCGGAGCCGACAACGAGCATTCCGGCATTTTCACCAAAGAACATCGATATCTTGGGATGAAATACACCGGTGTTTGTCGGGATTTGCCTTACCAAAGTATAATGTCTATGGGCAGAGTCAATGCCAAACGTGGGATATCTTAAAATAATTTGATCATAGTTTGATGCGTCCAGCAACACTACAATATTACTAACTCCACATTGTCTCAGTTTCGGAAGATAGAACGACTCGAAAAATATCGGGTCGAAAGTATAACTTGTCAAGATTGCTGAATGATATACGTTCTGCCGTTTACCAATCAAATCAAATATATTATATCGCACTAATTCCATTGCTCAATTCGCTTAGGAGTTTAAGACCCGATTCCGTCAAAACATCAATGCCGTCCTTCGGCTGTATGATACTCAAATCAATGAGGAAATTCCGCATGGTATCAATTCGAGGCGATGTATCCGTGGCATCCCAATTGTCAATAAACCGCAGACATCCATTCTCAAAAACGAACTTCTGAGTTGCCTTTTGTGTCTGCAACATTTTGCGGAAAGATACCCTATAATGTCGATAGATAATATTGACAATGAGTCGTTTTATATAGGCAAAAACTTTTGATTCTAAATTTGACTTGACGTCATTCATATAGTTACAAAAATTCTCGGCTATGATACATTGTCTCTGATAATATATCTCCGACTTCTCGCAGTTGGATATGTTGTCGCGATAAAACGACAACAGGTTTCTTATAGCTTCTGCTACAGGATATCTTCTCTGTTTGTCATCAAGTGATTGAATTAATTCCTTGATTGTAACCTCCGGACTTATCTGAAAATCCGATAAAACATTATTTGCAATTTCATCTGATATCTTATCAACTGCAATCCATTGTTTATCATCATTCTCCAACACACTAAGGATCTCGTGGAAAATTTGTGTATACTGATACTGCCAATTATTATCAAGATAATAAGCATACCACCCCCATGCAGTAATATCATCGCTATCATGGTAGTTATCATACATATAACGCGCAAAATCGCCACCCCTCAGCTGACACTTGGATTTAGAGACAAACTCGAGTATGAACTTTATTGTTTGCCGTCGATGTAGGGAGTAGTCGGATGAGAGAGGATTGTCCGGCTGCAAAAGCATGTGCAGAAGATTATCCCTCTCATTATTAAGCGGCATCAATTTCATGCAAAATGCCTGGTTCAAAGATACTAATTCGATATCAGTAGCATAACCTCTTTGCAGAATACTTAAAAATAAGTATCCTGCATCTCCAACCGATTCCGCAAAATCGTTGGCCAACATCAAGCCATTTACATACCCCTCGGTTTTGGTAATATTATATATAGATGCATACTTTTTATTTTGTGCGACCAAATTCAGTTCTTCAAGCGATGCAATATAGTACTGTCGAAGCACACCACCCGGATTAGCCCAATATGTACTTTTTCCCGGTCCAATATCAGCTCCTTCCTCCAAAGAGAAAATTTTAGTACTTTTATTACACTGTGCTGTAGCAAAATTTATCCCCGGGATACCGGCATGATCGTCAAGGGTTGCATTTATAAGAGCGACTAATAATTCTGCCCTTCTGATAAATGGAAAGAAATCTTTGTCAATAATTGCCTGCTTTCCCTCATAGAACTGCTTGATAACCCAGCAGTAGAAACTATAATAACGTATTCTTATAGATACGTTGTTCAGTCCCGGCAACATCGTTGTAAAAAGTTGCTCCGCAACGTTTCGAATTCCAAGTTGATTCAGTCCCGGAGTCAATGATGGTTCTTCGCCCCAATAAGGTGCGATATGCCGATTAGTATTAGATATCACCATGGAATTATACAAATTATGCTACAGACATTATCCCGGTATGGATACTTAAAGTTTAAATTCTATTGACTATCATAATCATCAGAAAGTGTATACTTTGCAAATATACAGAATATTTGCTATCCCTACAAGTGTATAATCGGGGACAATGGACAAGAGGCGTACTCACCCGCAGATCCGGGTGAGTACGCCTCTTAGTTTGTGTATCAGTATATGAATACCTGTTATTTGAAGGCTTCGGGGTCGGCCTGGATGAAGAGGCGAACGTAGCCTTGCTCTGTCCAATAGCAGCCGATGCTGATTATGCAGCCGTTGTTCTCTATATTCAGGATTACGTGGTCTTCGTTGTCGTCGCCATTGTAGCGCTCAACGATGTTGCAGGATTTTTTCTTATCCTGCTCGATAGCCGCGAGGATGTCTTTCTGAAGTTTTTTGTCGTTTTCGGCTGTTACTGAGCGGAAATAGTTACTCGGCTGGGTGATTTTCACGAGGTCGCGACCTTCGGCTCGAAGGTCTTTTCTCTCGAAGATTTTTTCGCAGGCGAGATTGGGCGATGCGGCACGGCACACTATGGTGGCTACGACCAGCAAAGTAAGGGCAAGGATTCGCTTCATAGTAAATATATTAGTTTAATGATTTAGTACTCTCTAATTGTACTTGACGTGCTTCGGCCATTGTCTTTTTGAGCTGCATCATGCACATGGCCTGGGTTTCTGCGGCTTTCTTGGCGGCGAGGTCGGCGCTCAGTCGCTTTCCGTCTTCAAATACTATTATGATAGATGAATCGGTATGAGTATTTGCGATGTGGCGGACGCCGAAGCCTGCCACTACGGCAATGCATGCGGCCGCGGCAATCCACTTGAAGAGTCGTGGCCGACGGCGGGCAGCTGCTTGCACCGGCTTTGACGACGATGCGAGTGCTGTGGTTAAGGCCAGAGTTTCCCTTGCCTCATCTATAATCGGTGAGGATACGTCGCTCGACAGGAGGATGAACTCAAGTTCTTTCTCCTGCAGCTTCGAGAGCCGGCACTCGAGGCAGGCCTTCGAGAGGGATTCGAGCTCTTCTACTGTGAGTCGGGTATTCAGGTGATTCATAGTGTGAGTTTTTTGTATTGGTCTCTGAGAATCTTGCGTGCGCGGTACATATTTGTTCTCACGGCTTCGACACTCATATCGAGCTTTGCGGCTATCTCTTCGTATTCAAGGTCGTCGTATGCCGAGAGTGTGAATATTTGAGTCTGGAGAGGTGTGAGGTGTCGCATCAGCTCGAGTTTCAGCCGTTCGGCATCGGATTCGTCGGGTTGATCCACTGCGATGTCTAGAGTGTCGAGGGTCGAAAAGGAGCGTTTACGTCGCAGTTTATTCAGGCACACGTTTTTCAGAACGGCAAAGAGCTGAAATCTGACCTCGGCATCAGATAGTCCTGCGGCCCATAGATTGCAGAATGTATCTTGCACGGCGTCCTGGGCCTCCATTTCGTCTCGGAGCATGCGCGATGCCACGAGGTGAAGCTTTGACTGCAGTCGGCTGAACGATTCTATGAGTGTTTCTTTTGCCATACACTCATAAGACACACCAAAAGCGAAAACATAACAGCGAAAACGAAATAATAATGCGTTTGCTCGGGGTATATAGCTAAAAAAAGCCCTCCCGGAGTTGTCCGGAAGGGCTTGAGAGGGGGCGGTTACCTACTTTTCCACTTTCGCAGTATCATCGGCGTAGCAAGGTTTAACTTCTCTGTTC
>JAAVFI010000005.1 GCA_014800815.1 Bacteroidales bacterium
TATTCGCCAAATTCAACAATGATTAAGCCCCTATATTCCGATGATAGCCTATATAATTAACGGCAAAAGTTTCGGCAACTGCGTTGACTATGTGACGCGCCGTGCCCTTGAAGAACGGCTGTATAACGAACAATCCCATCAGCATAAAATCGCCGAAAGAAAGTATGAAGCCAACAATGGAGAGGACATAATCGAGCATCTTTCCAAAGACTGGCATCTTCTCTGCGCTACTTCAGATATCCGTATCTATGAAGGTCGTAAGGCTATGGCAGAAGACATAGCCAGACCCACAAAGACAAGAAAACCGATCAAGGATCCTGTCGGACATATCTCGCTTGACTTCCATCCTAAGGATAAGCCGAAAATGACGGATGAGCTTATGGCCGAAATCGCTCAGGACTATATGAATCAGATGGGACTTACCAATACTCCGTTTATTGTGGTACGTCACTATGACAAGGAGCATCCGCACTGTCACATAGTTTTCAGCCGTGTTGACTACGATGGAAAGATACTGACGCAGACCACCAACTTCAAGAAGAATGAGCGCGTCTGCAAGGCTCTCAACAGGAAGTATCAGTTGATGCAGGGTAAGAGCAAGCTCAATACCGATGTGTCAAAACTACGTGGAAAAGAAAAAGTCCGCTATCAGCTCGTTCAGGATATTGCCAAGCTGTTTATCCATCCGTCAGTCAAGGATTGGGATTCCTATCTCAACATTCTCCGGCAACATGGCATAACTGTCAAGGAAAAGGTAGGTAAATCAGGCAGTATGAATCTCTATTACTGCGTAGGCAAACAGGAATTCTGGTATAAGAAACTTAACCCGTATCTCAGCCGAGAGAATCTCGAAAAAGTGTTCAGGGCACGCTCTGAAAAACAAAAGGGCATATCACAAGTAGTTAAGAACCCAGTTTCGCAAAAGCCCGTTATTACTACGCCTTCAGATACCCCAAAACCAAAGCCACAATCTAAGTCGGTTGTCATACCACCATTATCAGATGGATTCATGGGGGCAAGGATAGCGCCCCACGACCTTGACCGCTATCAGAGAGGGGAGGCTATATGTGCCTATATCTGCAATCCTGACGATATTGTCGGCAAGCATCATTGGATATGGTATGACTTTAAGACTGGTCAACCTCGATGTGAATTGACACCGCCTCCTGCTGACCGTTATATCCCGGACGCATTTAAGCAAAGTCAATCATCAGGCAATGTATCGTCCTCGCATACACAAGGAGCCGGAATAAATTTGTCATTGTCTTCTTTCAGCGGTAACCTTATTCCGGACGAAGGTTTTGCTCATGGTTCTGCNCTTCCCGATGATTTCAAACTNTGGTTAAGCCGNCATCCCGGTCTCAGCATNGACGANGCCNTNNNCCGNTANCGCGANGANCAAAAAGCTAAGCAACNTCGCAAAGGTCCAAAACTATAATAATTACTACACCACCCAAAGTTGCTTGTGGTTCTTTGGGTGGTGTATCTCATTGTAGAGTGTCAATATTACGGAATTAAATACTATGTACAGCGTATTTTATTCTTTCAACAAAATATNGGTTTATTGATTCGTAGATCTGAGATCCTCTATTTTGACATTCGGGAAAAGTTTGGCTAATTGTGTATCGTCAAGCACTACAGAGCCCGCTCCATTGTCTAATCGCATTTTCACAACCGGTGTGGATACTACCTGACCATTAATCGCTATGGCAATTCTTTTATCAAGGTTGCTCTCAGTTATTTCTGCGTACTTTGCAGTATCAGAAANACTGAACGGCATTGTCACACCCTCATCATCGGGATAATAAAGTAACTCTGAAATGTGTACTGTTTCCTCTAAAAGACAGGGTGAAATGGTATCTACCACACCTCCGTTTTCAGAAGTCGAGTAAATAGCGACTTTAAAATCTTGGTCAACACTAATTTGTGTTGGACCCTCTGCTTTGGNATTGCAAGCAATGGCAATAAGGCTGACAAGACTTGCAAGNAAAATAGGAAATACTGAATTTCTTGCTTTCATATTATGTTATTTTATAGTGAGAACAATAGAATTATTGCTGGAAGATTATTGAAAATATGCATTCCAACACCCCACCAGAAACCAAGATTAATGCGGTAATATGTTATGGCACACCCTCCGAAAAATGGTACCGAGACAACACATAACATATATGGCACAAGATAAAGGCTGTAATTGGAAAAAGCAATCAAATGAATTAATCCAAATGCAATCGCCGAAAACCATATTGTCGATTTGTAATAGGTCTTTTTTAGCTCATCCCAAAGAGNATCTGATGTCAAACCATATACTAAGGAGAACACTGCAATTATTGATGCGATATACAATAAGGCTGAAACAATTGTCAGGGACGATATATGTTGCCAAAGAATATACGTCGGGATAGAAGCCACTGCAATAGCTACTTGCCATCTCTTAAACGACAACCCAAGACGAAATATACATTCTTCAAGGACGGGTGCCACTATAGNCACTGTAAGCAATACATAGGTCATNGAGCCAAGAGTCCNTGCCGTTTCCGGATTCCCAGCAAACGTTGTATGCGTTTCCGGATTCATGCCGAATGTATTATATACAGCCACACATCCGATAACGAGAAGCATGGCAATTATACGACTTATTAACCAAAACAACAGTCCATAGCCGACAATCCATTTCTTGGAATGGATATGGTTATCATCTGTACGCGAAAGAATAAATTTCATGCTCATTATTCCCGTTCCCAATTTATCAGTTTATTTAATTGTTTAATGTTACTCCGGTACAATAGATATTCCAGACTAAATCCCAATACGGTAAGTCCCCATGTGAAAAACATTCTCCAGGTGTTTATAAACATTGGAGTGAAGGAGAACCATATAAGTAATGGAATTATCACAGCGGCACACGCAAGTTCAACATTGCGATACATTTTTTTTATCGATATTATAGCTATAAAAATATCCATGTGTGTATCGTCCCACAGATTGATAGCCTTAATGGAACAGTATATCTTGATTCCATAGAGTATGGAGATGAATAGAGTCAGGCAAAAAACNGTTAGCCACCAATATGGAAATTTCATTGGTGCCCAAAAGGGNGAAAGNACCATTAGAACGAGGCAAATNATTGAAAATATACCGTCACGCCGAGCTCTTTTCAAAAGCCTTGACTTTATATCGTTTTTGGCTCTTGTTATTTTTTTTGCTTTCTCGTCACTGATGTGTGAATCAATNTGAGACCTTACAGACTTCCATGTCTGTTTTAATTCTTCGAGTTCCATAACTATATCTCCTTTCGTGATGAAATTTTTTCCTTTATTCTATGCAGTCGAGATGCGACAGTATTCCTCGGTATACCCATATTCAAGGCAATTTCTTCATAGCTCAACTCATCAAGCCACATTAATATCAAGGCCTTGTCCATAGGATTGAGTTTNGCGATCAGGGAATAAAGCCACTCCAGTTTTTCCTTTGTCTCATTATCGTTTTCATCTTGAAACTGAACTATAGGNANTTCATCNAAAGTAATCGTTTTAACCTTCGGTGTAAGTTTTCTCAATGAAAATAGACATGTGTTAATACACACCCGATACACCCAAGTTGATTCTGAGCTCTCTTGTCGGAAATTGCGGTATCCCTTATACAGTGAAATCAAAACCTCTTGCCTGATGTCATCAAATGGCACCTCACTTGAGGCATAAAAGAAGCAGACACTGAAAATTATCTTTTCATGTCGTCCGACCATTGCTGTAAAGGATTGATTATAATCAGAGTTATTCATTATCTGTGTCTCTTTACAAAGTTAGTAGCAATTTCGTTGGAAAAGTTCCCACCATTGATAAAAAATATAGATAATAATTGAGACAATTAATATATGAATTGCAAAATAATTCTAACTAAAGTTTTAACGTAAATTTATATTAAACGTGGTGACCTAGGAGCGATTTTGGTTGAGGTCACCACATTTTTACCCTTCGATTATAGTTAAAGTCTGTTAAAATTTATCCTTCTTGGAGCGGAGGGGTGGGTTGAATGGCTGCGAATGATGACGAATAATAGTAAATTAGATGTTGATAATCAGTATATTACAATGCTTGCAGGATAGATGTAGGTATCCCATTACACGCATAACGTGCAATAATTCAGTGAATTATGGTTGGTGTGGTGACTAATGTGGTGACTTGGAGGGGTCTGGGTGAAAGAAAGACCGCTAACTCATTGAGAATTAGCGGTCTTCTGTGGTGCCACCAGCACCATTTTTATTGAATTGAAATTGATTTAGCTGAATCACTATAAATGCTAATTTTCTTATTATCAACTCAATTAAACAAAATTGAATTTGCTTGGATATGTTAAATTTCAAAATTTATAGGTAACTTTATAGGTAACTTTTGAAAAGTTCACTATCTTTGCAGTCGGGAATCGAACTTCTGAAATTTCCGGCTAAATCTTAAAAGTTACCTATAAAGTTACCTATTATGGCAAAGACTCTCTCCAGGTTCTATTTCCTCAAAAAGGATGAGAACAAGGATAAGGCAACTCTCTTCGTGAGGGTGCAGGATCCGATACGCAAGATTGACGTTCAGTTTACCACCCGTCTGCGCGTTTCGGTGCCGGAATGGAAAGTTGCGGTATCAACTGAAGATGCGTTGGCGCGTCATCGTAAGGAGTATCCGAAATTGCATGACAAGCTCGGACGAATTGAGGTGATGTTGAAGCGCGAGATGGATGCTCCGGAATTTGACCGCGAAAAAGTAAAGCAGGAAATAATGTCGATCGCTGATCCGGAAAAGTCTGAGATTATGCGTCGCCAACAGGAGGCTGAGGTATTGGCAAAAGAAAAGGCAGAGCGGGAGCAGCAAGAGGAAGCAGAAAAAGCACAACGTGCGGCCGCTGCCGAACGTGCCAACATCTGGAATTTCCTTGACCGCTTTGTGAATGACATTAAGACTGGCAAACGTCTGAATGGAAACAACCCATATACACCCGGTAGCTGTAAGGCATGGAGTAGTTTCCGGAAACTTTACAATGGTTTCGACCCTCGCCACAAACTGACATGGGCGGATGTTGACCGGGAACTGGTTACAAAATTCCTTGTTCACATGCAGAGGCTGGATTATATGGGCAGTTCCGTAAACAAATATCTTGTTTCTTTCAGGGCAATGGTGGGTTATGCTTACGAGGATGGCTTGCATAACAATGATCGTGCATTAAGTTGTTTCTCAAAGCGTAAGGTTGAGGAAAGCGACAAGGCAGTTGAGATATATCTGACGGAAACGGAGTTGCAAGCATTGGCAGATATGGAGTTGACGGGACTTAAAGACCAAGTCCGTGATATTTTTCTCGTTGGTTGCTACACTTGTCAGCGTGTCAGCGACTACAACAATATCCAACCGGAGGATTTCACGACTACGGCAAAAGGTACACCCATAATCCGGTTGATTCAGCAGAAAACNCGCAACGAGGTNAAAANCCCNATAATGAATCCCAANCTCAAAGCTATNTGCGAGAAATACANCTANCGTCTNCCNTCNGTNGTTGACCAGATTTTGAACCGCNANATCAAGGATATACTGAAAGACCTCTCGGAAACAGTGCCGACATTAGCAGTTAAAGTACCCACCAAACTGACGATGAAGCAAAAGAAAAAGGAGGGACTTGGCGAAATGGCTGTCGAACGCAACGACAAAGGCGAAGTAGTGATGCCTCGGTATGATTGTGTTACCACCCACACAGCCCGNCGTAGTGGCATAACCAATATGTACCTATCTCACAAATTTACCATCGTCCAGATGATGCACGTCAGCGGCCACAAAACCCAAAAGACTTTTATGGACTACATCAAACTNTCCTCCGACGAAATCGCCGACGAGATAGACGCAATAGTCAACGGAGCAAAAGAAGAAGTATTCTGACAAAATTTAGAATATAAGAAATTGATAATTTTTCGCAACAAACTCTATGTAAATAATATGAAAAGAATTAATCAAAACAGAGGAAACATTCACCTTCTATTTACGCGAGATCCATTATTAACTCTTTTCCATGAGGAGATGGAATATTTCACGTCAGACGATGAGCGGCTTCTCGGAGTCGTCCTACGTGACAAAGTTGATTCAGATTGTTATCATGCTATACTTTTGGACAGGAAGTTAGATGGGAAATATGCTATAGTAAATTATAGCCAAGATAATGAGACGATTGGACGAGCAAGACAAAAACTCTCTAATATGATGAATGAGTATGAGTATCCATATCCATCATCTCAGGTTACACAATCTGTTTTTTTTAATCCTGTTGTTAAGGAGAATCAGGAACATCCATCTTTTAAGGAATTGAGAGATAACCCTTTTTTTGCGGCGGCAAAAAGAGTAATTGACGAGATTTCTTTCCATTTTAATGATAAGGATAACAACTTTGTTGATCAATTTCAGTCGCAGAACGGGTTTGATGCGAGAGTATGGGAGCTTTATCTTAAGTGTTATCTACGTGAAGAAGGGTTCGATTTTGAGGAAAAGTATGCTGTACCTGATTTTATTGTAGAGAAGGGAAAGAATAAAGTTGGAATAGAAGCTGTAACTGTTTCGGAAAAGGATAAAAAGATTCAAACGGATCCGTATGATATAAAAATGATACAAGAAGCGCTCAAAAACGATGTGCCTCTTATGTTTGGTTCGCCACTATATACAAAGGTAAAACATACTTGCGAGAACAGTAATTATTGGAATCTACCACAGATGAAAGATGTCCCTTTTATGTTAGCCATCGCAGATTTTCACGGTATTATGTCCATGACTTGGACTTTCCCGGCGATTGTGAGTGCATTATATGGCATTGACCAGACTATTGAAGTTGATGAAAACAATGATCCGCGGTTGAAGACTATAAACGGGCTCAATCACTTTAAAAAGAATGGTACGACCATTCCTCCGCTCTTTTTCTCAAAGGATTTTGAGAATGTGAGTGCTGTGTTATTCTCACCATGTGGTACGATATCTAAGTTTAATCGGATGGGAGTACAAGCTGGCTTTGGTATACCAGGGTTCAGTACACTTGTGCAAATAAAAACATGTTATAACCATCTTGAGAATGCCTTCTTCCCCAACTTGGTCATGGAACCCATAACTGAAGAAAGTCATGAAACTTGGGCTGATGGCATCCAAATATTTCATAATCCGCTAGCTGTACGTCCTCTTGACCATGATCTTTTCCCTTTAGCCGGACACCATTTTTATAAAGACGGTCAGTTATATAGTCAAATACCCAAAGACCATGTAATAAGCACTACAACATTCAATATTAGTGGTAATCCGAAGGTTCCGTACAAAAGAATAGATTCAAAGAATGTTTTTGTGGATGTATCCCGACAATGGAATCTATAAATGTAAGTATCATAGTGAATTTATTAATAAGTATCCATCTTGAAATTTCAATGTCCACATTATACGGAATACTTCCGTTCATAGGATGAGATAGGCGTAATCGTCAGCGGTGCAAAAGAAGAAGTTTTCTGATCAACTTGATGCTTGACTTGATGCCCCGACTTAGGGGTTGACTTAGGGATTGCCCCCAAGTCCACCCCCAAGATTATATTTTTCTTTTCACCAGCCTACAAATATAGTTAAGTTTAGTTCATCGGGCGTATATATAGCCCGAACCAAACTAATCTTACTTCTATTACCCACGACGGTGCCAAATGTGTGTGAAAAATATGCGATTTGGCACTCTGATGTAAGAAATATAGTTTAGTCGATTCGCTACGGTGCCAAATCAACAAAATCACACCCACATTTGGCACCTTCGTGGATTTTTATTAAATTTGCAGCCTAAAACAAATTCTATGATAGGAAGAAAGCAAGAAATAGAACTNTTAGAGCAAGCATATCATTCTAACCGATCAGAGTTTATCGCCATCTACGGTCGCCGCCGAGTTGGCAAGACATTTCTTGTAAGGCAGTTATTTGCTGATAAATTCGCCTTCACATACTCAGGAATGCCGAATGTCTCGACTAAGNTTCAGCTACATAATTTCTATANAGAATTANTNGCGCAGGGCTGCCAGGCTCAGTCTGCTCCNAAAAATTGGACGGATGCGTTCTTTATGTTAAGGGAACTCGTTGCATCNAAACCGGAAGGCAAGAAAGTCATATTTCTTGACGAANTGCCTTGGATNGATGGTCGNCAGTCAAGTTTTCTTCCTGCTTTTGAAAATTTCTGGAATGCGTGGGCNTCTGCTCGAAACGATATCCTTCTGATAATATGTGGTTCTGCCACATCATGGATTGTGAAGAAAATTCTTCATAATCGAGGNGGGTTGCATAACAGGCTAACGAATCAAATCTGTCTTCAGCCCTTTAATTTGAAGGAGTGCGAGGATTATGCCAAAGAAATGGATTTACCATTAGATCGCCAACAGGTAATCGAGGNATATATGGTATTTGGTGGAATCCCCTTTTATTGGTCGCTTCTTGAACGGAATAAGAGTCTGACACAGAATATTGACTCACTATTCTTCGGAAGGAATGCNAAGTTGAAAGATGAATTTCAAGAACTCTATAGGTCATTATTTGCNAAACCGGAAGTCTATGTNGAGATAATCAGGGCTCTTGGNACAAAGAAAGTTGGAATGACACGAGATGAAATCATCAGTTCAGCAAAGTTGGATAGCGGAGGNAAATTAACCGGTTATCTTGAAGATCTGGAAAACTGCGGATTCATTCGNCGNTATCAGGCCATCGGTTCAAAGACAAAGAATGCACTATATCAGTTAGTCGACAATTTCACGTTATTCTATTTCCGTTTTATGGACGGAAAGAATATTACAGATGCCAATTACTGGTCTAAGATACAGACTGCACCTATATATCACAACTGGTGTGGACTCGCTTTCGAGCGTGTATGTCTTTTGCACTCAGAGCAGATAAAGAAGGCACTTGGNATAAGTGGTGTAATCACAAACGAATACTCATGGCGAACCGCTGCTAATGATGAGCATCCNGGAGCACAGATTGATCTGTTAATAGACCGAAGTGATAAAGCAATAAATCTTTGCGAAATAAAATATTCTGACGGACCATATACCATTGACAAGAAATATATGGAAAATCTGCGCAACAAGGCAGCACTATTCCGCCAATTGACAAAGACACGCAAAGGAATCGCCTTGACCATGATAACAAGTTCCGGACTTGTGAAGAACTCCTATTCAATGAACAGCATCCATTCGCAAATCACAGCCGATGATTTGTTCGTGGATGCATAAATCAACACAATAAAAACTAGTAATAATACCCATTATGGATAATTTCTTGATATCTCCTACTTTTAATCTTCTTTCTATCCTAGTAACAATAACGGCTTTAGTCTTTATAGGATTGAAGTATGGTTCATCTTTGACTGATAAGAAGTTACATTTATGCTATATTTGTGGGATTTGCATTTTTCTAATCATTGAACTCGCTACATATATATGTATTCAAAGCGATCATTCTGTTGAGATAATTTCTTATATTTCCTTTGCGTCAACTCTTTCATCGTTGATACTTTCTGTAGTTGCAATCATATACGCTATCGTATCTAATAATAAAGGTGAGGTACAATATGGTAAAATTGATTCGGCATCTTCAAAAATAACAGAATCGGTTTCAGAATTCTCAAGAAAGTCAGAGGAGTTAACTCAAGGACTTTCAAATGTTTTAAGTAAACTTGATGAAGTGAGAAACATTTCTATCGAGACAAGAGATAGTGTAAGTCAAATGAACCGAGCAGGCTTAAGTAATCCTCAGGATTCCGAGTCAGCAATTAAACAAAATCTATCCCCAGATCTTAAGGATACGAACCCAAATGATGGGGGTGATGTGGAGACCGAAAACCAAATTGAAGAGGCTAAAAAACAAGCATCACAGGAAACAATTGATAATATTGTGAGAGGCTATGTAAATATCGGCTCATTTGTGGGTAATTTATCCTTGTTAGCTTGTGTCTATTCTAGAGAGGTGAATAAACCATTTAATGCATCTGACATCTTCCCTCCTTCGCACCAGGACAATAGTATGTATATATTTGGATATATTGTTGCCTCTACAGCATTGGGAGTGGTTACGGCTCAAAATATTAATGGAAAATTTCAAGTGATCAGTTATTATGACAAAATGAAAGAATTATTAGAAGAAAATATCCAAACGTATATCAGCCTTGCAAAAGATCCAGCACAGCAATTTAATAAAGATGCGTATGATTATATGTTACACTATTTTGGTCTTAATAAAGAATAACAATGACCGCGTGTTAAGCTGTTTCTAAAATGGCAGTAGAGCGAAATGACAAATGAGAAGTTCTCATGCCCTGTTATGATTGCATTATACCCACACCGCCAGATGCAGCGGAATAACCAACATGTACCTATCCCCAAATTTACCATCGTCCAGATGATACATGTCAGCTGACACAAACTCAGAAATCTTCATGTACTACATCAAGTTATCCTCTGAAGAAATTGCTGACGAGATAGACGCAATAGTCAACGGTGCAAAAGAAGTAGTATTCTGATTAACTTGGTATCCGACTTGATGCCTATGCACTGTGTTAGGCATCAAGTCAAATTGTTTCGTGTGCATTCTAAGCATATTATCTTGTGTACCGACTTGTGTCCGGACTACAACGCCTTATTATAGTTAGCGGGAGTAGACTTAATACTACAACACCCCATTGTAATTAACTCTCTTAGGCAGGACACGCTATTGGTTGCAAACTTTGATATTATATTTAATATCAAACAGATAAGAATTAAACATAAGAATGTGGGAATATTTTTTAACCAAATGTTGCATTTGTTTGGAATATTTTTATTAACTTTGTTGCCGATAAGAGACAGTGAGGCCTTTCACTTAACAACTCTGTCACAGTTTATATGAATACAATAACAATGCAAACATCGCTTTTCCCGAACGAAAAGGGAGACTTCGATGCTGGGCATTTTAGAGCTCAGCTCACCAAGTATCCACAGTTTGAAATGTGGTTGAAATTAGGGTTTGTTCGAGCATACACACATCTTAATCAGATAGAATGTGCGATGTCCAAACGCCTTCGCTCTACCAATCTCCATGAGTTTGCCTTTAATGAATTAAGGGACTGTCTTAGTTCATTTCCAACGCTTGAACCGTTAATAGAAGTGGTTCAATCGAAGGCCGGGAACCAAAAGAATTTTTTCTCCTTTGGTAATTACTTCTTCATATTAAAAAAAGAAGATGTCAATTCTAACGATACCCAAATAAATCATAAGATTCAGTATCAAGAGATGAATGCTCATGTAATAAGCGTTGAATACACGGTCAGTCCGATGCAAGACTCAATTATCTCATTGTGTCTCACGTATTACATGGGTAATCGATCCATTTTCACATACAACATTCCTCTCTCTTCAGTTTGCGATACTTCAACTGAAACCTCCGAGATTGCTGATGTGGTACCCATTAAACCAAGACTATCACAAAAGGCTCTCGGCAAAAATGCTGTTGGCTAATATGAAATCGAAAGTAAATGGTGAAACTCTGGAATTAGCACGTCAACTTCGACAACTTACACAGAAAGAAGTGGCATTAGCTATTGGAATTTCACAAGGCCAATTATCAAAAGCAGAACATGGCATTCAAGAGTTGGATGAGTCCACTCTTGAATGCTTAGCTTCATACTATAAATTCCCTCTTGACTTTTTTTATAAAGAGTTAGATCCGACTCCGGTATCTCATTTTTATTACCGAAAGCGAGTAACTACCAATAAAATTCTCGATAGTTTTATTGCTTTGGTTCAAATCTTCAAAGTGTTTGTTGAAGATTTATTTAATCCTGTGGATTTGCCGGAATATGATCTTCCTCCTTTAACGCCTTCTGAGGATCTGACCGTCGAAGAGATAGCCGATAATATACGTTATTCATTAGGAATATATAAAGGCCCTGTTCCAAATCTAACTACGCTTTTAGAAAATCATGGTATAATTATTATCAAGGTTGATTTTGGCACAGATAAGTTAGATGGTCTTTCAACCTTCAATAGTAAAGGACGTCGAATTATTTTCATAAATAGTCGAATGTCCAATGAAAGAATTAGATTCTCACTGGCTCACGAATTAGGCCATACCATTATGCATATGCCTCAACTTCCAGATCCAAGTAGAGATGTGGAAGATGAGGCCAATAGATTTGCTGCTCAATTTCTGATGCCTGATAAGGAAATTGAACCAATGCTTGTAGGTGTTAATATGTACGATTTAGTACTACTTAAGAAGAAATGGAAGGTTTCAATGAAAGCTCTTCTTTATAGGGCTAAAGTGCTCATGACCATTTCAGATAGGGATTATCGTAATCTTCAGATTTTTTATAGCAAGAAAGGATATAATCACGGTGAGCCATATCCATTGCCCTATGAAACTCCTACATTATTAACTGAGACGATAAACTTGTATAAAGAGGAATTAGGATATTCTGAAAGCGACTTGATGTCACTTATGAATATTGGCATTGAAGAATATAAACGATTCTTCTTACCCTCCCCAATAATTCAATTAAATTTTCTCTTTAACCGTAAATAATGAATACGCAATCTAAAATATATTTCGGTCCATCACAGCAGATGTACGAATTGGCTGACAACTTAGTAGATCTTGTTGTTACGTCCCCTCCATATCCTATGATAGAAATGTGGGATGAGATTTTAGGTAAACAAAATCCTGAAATAACAGCAGCTCTTCAGAATGCCAATCCAAAATTGGCGTTTGAGCTAATGCATCAAGAACTCGACAAGGTGTGGAGAGAGTGCTGGAGAGTTATGAAAGAGGGAGCCTTCATGTGCATCAATATTGGAGATGCCACCCGTACTATGAATGGTGAATTTGCGCTCTATAATAATAATACACGTATAATTTCCGCTTGTGAGAAAATTGGGTTTACCAATCTTCCAAACATCTTATGGCGGAAGACCACAAATGCCCCTAATAAATTCATGGGAAGTGGTATGTTGCCTTGTGGGGCATACGTAACCTTGGAACATGAATGGATTCTGATATTTCGGAAGGGTGCTAAACGAGCATACAAAACAGCCACCGAAAAGAAGGAGCGAAGAGAAAGTTCCTTCTTTTGGGAGGAGCGAAATATTTGGTTTTCTGATATCTGGGAACTAAAAGGCGTTAAACAGAAGATAGATAAATCCCCTACGAGGGATCGAAATGCTTCCTTCCCCTTGGAATTACCGTTTCGATTGATCAATATGTTCTCTCAACGTGGTGATGTTGTTCTCGATCCCTTCGTTGGATTAGGAACTACCACAATAGCAGCTCTTCTATGCGAGCGAAACAGTATAGGTTATGAAATCGATTTGATGTTAAAGGAAATCATTGAAAAAAATATTGAGAGCATAGACATTGATTGTGCAAATCAATCAATTAGTGATCGATATTTAAGGCACATTGAGTTTATTAATGAGAGATTATCAGCAAAAAAGGAAGTCAAGCACTTTAATGAAAGAATCGGATGTAAGGTAATGACCGGACAAGAGTCGGATTTAGTCTTTCATTTCATTAGAGAGCTGTCGAAAGACTCATCGATGCCTCAGCACCTTTCCTTTGAAGCTGAATATTATGACGACCTTCCACTAACGGAAATTCCGTTTAGAGAAGAAAATGCTCTATTTGCTTACAGATGAATACCCTAAATCATACATTGGTAAATGGAGATTGCCGGTCTATGGACTATATAAACGATAAGTCTATAGACCTCATCATTACCTCTCCTCCATATTGGCAGTTAAAGGATTATGGAGAGTCAAGACAGATAGGCTTCAATCAGAGCTACGAGGATTATATCAATAGTCTCAACTTAGTTTGGATGGAATGCTTTCGTGTTTTAAAATCCGGAAGCAGATTATGCGTTAATATTGGAGATCAGTTTGCTCGGTCAGAGTATTATGGCAGATACAAGATCGTACCTATTCATTCAGAAATAATTAGGTTTTGCGAAACCATCGGTTTTGATTTTATGGGGAGCATTATCTGGCAAAAGCCTACGTCCATGCATACTTCCGGCGGAGGCAAAGTAATGGGTAGTTATCCTTATCCAAAAGGTGGCATCGTTAAAATTGATTACGAAAATATCTTGTTGTTTAAGAAACCGGGGGTAGTACAGGCTCCAACTGCCGACATAAAAGAACTCTCCAAATTATCAGATGAAGAATGGCATTCATTCTTTACCTCGCATTGGAATTTTTCCGGAGAGCGTCAGGATAAACATATAGCAGTGTTTCCGGAGGAGTTGCCCTATCGGCTAATACGCATGTTTTCATTTTGTGGAGATACAGTGTTAGATCCCTTCATGGGAAGCGGTACTACAGCATTGGCTGCGCTTAAAAATGGACGCAATGCTATCGGTTATGAGATAAATCCGGAATTCTTTGTCTTTTACAAAGATAAGGTTCTTAATAAATTCCCTGATGGCCTTTTCGGATTTGAGCATCTTAGTCAAAAGAGAGATATTGAAATTGAGGCTCTGTTGAAGAAACTCCCTTATCATTTTGCTGATGTATGTAAATTGGATCGAGATGAAGCCGCAATGACCAACACTTATGGATCAGTTTTACGTATATCCAAAGACAATTATCGTAATGTAACCAATGAGTCAGTACAAACATTACTTGATAACAACTACGATTCCGAGTCTACGGTGTTGGTCAATCATGCAGACTCAGCAACTATGGAAAAAATGATAGAAACTGGAATCACGTATGTTCGAATAGGGGATGTTAAGGGTTCTCTAACTGTAACACCCGGTTTCTCTCGCTTACAATACCTGCTTCTGCATTGTCGTGGTAAGAATCCTATTCTTTTTAAGTTGGCAAAGAAAGGAACATTTCAAATTTGGACAAAAGAAACTCTTAAGAAGTATGGTTTTAATCCTAAATCATCACCGTACTATGCGGTGTTACGTTTTAATCCCACTAAACCTATAAAATGTAATAAAATCCCTTCTCTCTTTAATGGAAAAGGGACCTATGTTTCTAAAATATTGGATATGACAAATTTTGAATTATCTTAAACTATTTCATATGAACCAATCTTCATCATANTCGTACAGTACATNTTTATTATCCTTCTTGTAATAAACAACAGGACAAGTGATCTCTTCGTTATGTTTCTTCCCTGTCTGCTTATATGAGTCTGCCTTTATTTGTACAGGATGCCCATTAATGAATCCATNAATACCTTGAGATTCTTGTTCTGGAGTTGCTAATTGCCAGCTGACCTGTAGTTCATTTGCAATAGCTTCAATTATTGCATTCTGCACCATTAGGCCATCATAGGTTTTTTGGTAAACCAAATCCTCCATCCAATTTTTAACATCCTCTTTAGTTACNGTGGATAATGATTGTAAAACCGTTTGGAATTTATCCCATGCTTCATCCACAGCTCGCTCAATACCTTTCCCATTTTCGTGTCTTTGGATATGCCATTTCTTCCAATCAGCCAAAGAGTGTCCAGGAAAATTCGGATCATTCCTGAATATTTGGATTTCATCCGATACTTGTCCGACATTAGCTGGACGTGTAGCTTTGGCATATCCACTGGCTGAATTGATAACAGAAGATGAATATTTCGGGAGGACTGGTNCTGAAGTACCATTGACTTTGGATACTTCAGCAATTTTTATTTTTCGTTCTTTTTTCATGAAAAAATATCTTCATCAAATGTTATATTAATTCCATCTTTCTTCTTGTCGTAGTAGATGATGGGGATATCAATAATCTCACCCAATCGTGCTTCCAACTTGTAGGTTGAAGATTTGATTTGNACAGGAGTTTCTCCAACAAAACCATCAATACCCTTGGCTTCTTCTTCAATATTTGCGAGTCTCCATGTTGTATTCATCCGCTCTGATAAGGTGGCGAGAATTGCACTTTGGAATTTAAGCCCACAATAGGTCTTGGTGTGCACTAAGTCTTTAACCCATGCTTCTATCATCGGGCGATCAATGGCAGCAAAAGCCTCGCTCATCAATTGATACATTGCGAAGATCTTGTCAGTAGCTTTCTGCACAGCATCTGGCTGCTTAATGGAATACCATTCAATCCACTCTTCTAAAGTCTTACCTTGGAATTCCTGAATCAGCTCCGACATCTGTCCCACAACAGCAGGTCGTGTGCCTTGTGCATTGCTATTCAAGAGATTTATAATCTGAGTAGCATATTTGGGGAATGGGTATTTACTGGCATTTGAGAGTTTCTCTATTTCACCATTGGAAATCTTAATCTTTTTCATTCTCCTTGTTTTCTTCCTGGGTTAAGTTTGTATCAAATTCCATTACGAATTNCGGGAAAGAAATACCGAGAGCCAAACATATCTCTCTTAGTTCAATCAAGTCTAATCTACGTTCATGAGTCTCTATTTTACTCACAATGCCNTGACCCACACCTAATCGAGATGCAAGTTCCTCCTGAGTAATACCCCTATCCAGTCTTTTTGACCGTAATAGNCTCAGCAGTTGCTGATATGCTTTATTATGAATGGATTTCATTCCTAAAATTTGAGTTCAAAATTAATATTNCAATATAGAATATACCAAATTGGAATATTTGGTCCAAGAAGACAATTAAAATTATTATTTGTAGANTACAAATATAAGGCCCCAATAGATTGAAACATCTCTTAGCGACCATCATACGGATAAGGTANATATAATTATTAGTCTTCGGTGGGGGCGAAGTAGAGGAAGGTTTTGTCGTANCCTCCTTTNTGCTCCCAGNAGCGNATNANNTCTTTGATNCTGTCNTGCTCNTGNGGCGTNCCNGTGAAGAAATCTTTTTCATGATTGATAAGCAGCTGANGGTCTTTCTCGGATNTGTANANGGTGCGCTCTCTACGNTAGAGCCACTCGGTTTCTCTNAGTCGNNTGTTCTGNTCCAAGAGNTAGAAGNATCCGTAGCCGAAACCTNCNGCNGCGAGNAATAGAACGGCGAAGAGGATATATACCCATTTAGGAATTGTCANCCACCACTGACCGTTGATCATATTCTGGACGCGATAGCGTAGGTCGCTGACGATGTCGCGCAGTTCCCTACGCTCGTCGGCGAACTCATGACGNATGCCNTCTTTCATTATGTCCTTGACCTTAACGCCAAGATTGTTGGTAANNACGTTGGCAACACCCTTTGCCATNGAGTCNGGNAANTGCTCCANNANTTTTTTGAGGTTCTCNTCTCCCGAAATCTTTGNCAGTTTCTCGTCAAGCATTCTGCNGATTCGGNTGTTGGTGGCAATGTCAGGNGGTAACTCNACTTTTATCTCNTTGGGGAGANTNGGCTGNGNNGGAGGTGGTATCGCTTTTGCTTGGGTTTCGAGNNTCTCGATNCGGGTTGNNTGGTTNGANANNTTCTTTTGCAGGTCGTCAATCTGCTCNCCTTGTTTTTTGACGGTGTTGTATAAATCTNCCATATTTCAGAATCGNGGTTTGATTTGTTTCTTCTTTTTCTTTCTCNTGTTCCGGACAAACTCTTCCTCTTGCGGGTCATAGCCGGGTCCGACTTGGAACAGGTTGCCCACCGCTCCGATAGTAGCCTCTGCTACATCTTCGATGAGAAAAGAGGATTTCTGCGGAGCGTATTGCACTGTTACTTTTGGCTGGGCTGTGATTGTGGACGGTTGATTCTGACCCTGCTTGCGGTTCAGTTCAAAGAGATTGTTCAGGCGGCGATAGGTAAAAGTGCGGTCAATTTTGGAGCCGTTCATCGTTATATCGCCATCAGAGAATTTCACTCCGATATGCTCTCCCGTATTGCGGTCATCATGAAATTTCACGTCTATTCCGGCACAAGCAAGGCGACGCGAGAACTCATCCCACGACTTGCAGCCATAGATCGCCTGACTGATTTTCTCATGAAATATCGGCTTCATGTCCTCGTATTTCTTTTTCAGTGGTGAGTATGTCAGTCCATATTTGTCCTTGATTTTCTTGACAACCTTGTCGCTCCGCTTGTAATTGTTGCGCTCGTTTATCGCTTTCCCGTCCATATCCACGCGGTTATATACGATGTGGAAATGCGGATGGTCGGTCTCCAAGTGGCGCACTACAAGATACTGGGTGTTCCTGATTCCCATACCTTCCATATACTCCTTTGCGAGTTGTGTCATGA
>JAAVFI010000006.1 GCA_014800815.1 Bacteroidales bacterium
ATCCTGTCTTTCTCGACCTGCCGTGCTACATCATCATCTACCACAGTTGCGCGGGCACTCGCAATCCCGACTTCCCGCCTTGCGTAGAGCGCGACATCTCTATCAGCGCATACCGCGCATACCGTCGAAAGGCCATGGAAGACCTGCCTGCGAAGGCCGCTCCCATGACCGCGTATTTCCTCATCCCCGTCTCTTCGCCGGAGAAGCCGCCACCCGAGGTCGTAAGTTCGGGTCCCACCATGGAGGGCCTGGACTTCTACACCTTAGCGGCAGCTGCCCCGCACCCGATGAGCCTCACGGCTCACGCCCCGCAGCGAAGAGGAAATTGACATTTTGATAAAACGCCCCCCCATATATAAAAAACTCCCCCGGCACAGGCGGCTGTACCGGGGGAGCAATGAAAGTCAGGGTTCGGCTCAGAGTCCGAAAGCCTTCTTGATATCTTCTACCGCATCGAGTTTCTCCCATGTGAAGAGCTCGACGGTGCGGGTGATAGGTTCTTCGTAGTGCGAAGTGAAAGTCTTCGTAACAGTGCGGGGGATACGGCCCACATGACCGTACGAAGCGGTTTCGCGGTAGATAGGATTGCGGAGCTTGAGGCGCTGCTCAATGGCGAACGGACGCATGTCGAAGAGCTTTGCCACGCGGTCGGCGATTTCCGCGTCAGAGAGGTCTACCTTGGCAGTGTCGTAGGTATTGATATTGATGCTTACAGGCTCTGCCACACCGATAGCGTATGCCACCTGCACAAGAGCGCGGTCGGCAACACCGGCTGCCACAAGATTCTTGGCGATATGGCGAGCTGCATAGGCAGCAGAGCGGTCGACCTTGGAGGGGTCCTTACCCGAGAATGCGCCGCCGCCGTGAGCACCGTGGCCACCGTATGTGTCCACAATAATCTTACGGCCCGTAAGACCCGTGTCGCCGTGAGGGCCACCGATCACGAATTTTCCCGTCGGATTTACATAGAGCTTGTAGTCGCTCTTCTTTACCATTTCGGCAATGTCGGCGGGGAGCTCTTCGAGAGTGCGCGGTATGAGGATGTTTTGTACATCGCGGTGAATAATCTCGAGCATGCGCTTGTCGGCCTCGTCCTGCGAAATGCCTTCGGCGGCAGCGTCGATAAATTCGTCGTGCTGAGTCGATACCACGATAGTGTCGATAGCCACAGGGCGGTCGTTCTCATCGTATTCCACAGTCACCTGGCTCTTGGCGTCGGGGCGGAGATAAGTCATGTCTACGCCTTCGCGACGGATCTTGGCGAGAGTCTGCAGCAGCGCATGGCTCAGAGCAAGAGTCAGAGGGATGTAGAGGTCGGTTTCGTTTGTAGCGTAGCCGAACATCATACCCTGGTCGCCGGCGCCCTGGTTTTCGAGTGTTTCACGCTCAACGCCGCGGTTGATGTCGGCGCTCTGCTCGTGAACGGCGAGGAACACGCCGCACGAATTACCGTCGAAGCGGAGTTCCGAGCGGTCGTATCCTATTTCATTGATTACGCGGCGCGCGGTCTCCTGAACGTCGATGTAAGCCGAACTTTTGATTTCGCCGGCTACAACTACCTGTCCGGTGGTTACGAGGGTCTCGCAAGCAACTTTCGACTGAGGGTCACGGGCGAGGAATTCATCAAGTACGGCATCTGAAATCTGGTCGGCAACCTTGTCGGGATGACCTTCCGATACCGATTCTGAGGTGAAGAGATAGTGCATTATGATTTCCTTTCTGTTTAAGTAAGTCTTGTAAATTAGTTTCTATTACAATTTGAAGTAGGTATGAGCAAGATTCGTCCTTACGAAGAAGGAGTTATGGGGCTCCATAATGACTGATGAGTAAGCACGAAGATTGCCATAACTACTCAAAGAGTGATAGAAAATAATTTTCATGACTTACTTATGTTCATGTTATCGCAATAAAAAAGCGGAAGCATACCTGACCGATGCTGCCGCGCAGAACAAAAACCTAAAACCGACACAACGCAGAGGCATCGAGCCTCGACGATGACGGGCGATTTTAGCATTTTTTTGGGTGGTTGCAAGCAGCCAAATCTGTCCACCGGGCGTTTCCGACCCCTTTATTGCTCTGCAAAGTTAAGAATTTGCATCCGTTCCACTGATATTTCAATGTTTAAATAAAGTTAAAGGCAGGCTTCCTTTATCGGAAACCTGCCTTTATATCAGATACAAAGGATTATCAGAAGATAGCCTTCGAAGTGTTGCGGATGCCGGGGCCGCCGCAGTACTTCATCACGTCACCCACGATAGTCACTTTCTCGCCGAGAATATCCGGGGCATACTTAAGAGAAAGCGTATCGCGGAGTTCCTTGGGAGACGCGGGGAGCTGTACAGCGATGAGTTTGGAAGTGTCAGTGCAGTCGGGAGTAGGACCGAGCACTACGTTGCTCGCTACTGCACCTTCGGCAGAGAATGTCACGTTTGATATCGACGAAGAAGGCATGTAGCCTACCACGTAGCCCTGAACATATACGCCGCTTTCGGTAGCGTCCGAAGTGCTCGCGGGGTTGAGAGCCACAATCTGGTCTACATTGTAGGGAGAGCTTTCAGTGCCTGCTCCGGCTTCAACGTCGCCCCACGGTCCGGCGGGTTCGGTAGGCTCGGTGGGAGTGGTTGTGCCGCCGTTGCCGCCCTTACCGCTGGTATAGAGGTAGGGGAGTACGTAGGTAGATGCAGCCTCGGCAGCGGTGTAGCAACCGAACGAACCGTACTGCGGATCCTGATATACAATCTTGCCCGTAGCCACGTTGGTGATAGTAGCTGTTCCGTCGGCATTGAATGCTACGGTCCATACTCGGCCGTTGGCACTGTCGTCGGTAGTGTCGAAAGTCTTGTAGCCGTCTTTTGCACCGAGGAATTTACCTGCCGAAGTGGTAATGTTGTAGCCTCCGCTCACAGCGGTGAAAGTCAGGGCTGCGCTGGCAGGAGCTTCGAATGAATCACCGCCCGTGCAATCGGTAGCGGCCATGTAGCCGTAGTTCTTGTCGAAAAGTGCACCGTATTTGTTGCTTGCTACAAAGAGGTAAGAGTTACCCGAAGTAACCGAAGTAGCCTTGGTGAAGGTATCTACGGAAGGTGTACTGGGCTGAGCACCGTCAAATACACATTCGCTTACATTCTTGAGGCCGGCAGCACCGCAGTACTTCATCACATCGCCCTTGAGAGCTACGAGCTTACCGAGGTTGCCGGGATTGTCGGCAAGGTTAAGAGTTGAGCGGACTGTGTTCGAAGGAAGCTGAATAGTGATACACTGGTTGGGGTCGGTGCAGTCGGCTGTGGGGCCGAGAACGAGGTTGGTATTAGCTGCATCCTGAGTGCTGAAGTTGGTGCTCGAAAGGGAGGTCGAGGTACCGCCTGTGGGCATAGAACCTACGATGTAACCCTTAGCCCATACGCCGCTCTGAACAGCGTCCGTGGTCGATGAAGGATTGAGAGCACGGATCTGAGCAACATTGTAGGGGCTCGCGTCAGTACCGCTGCCTTCGGGTACGTCGCCGGTCACGGGAGGAGTGACGGGAGTATCGCTGCCGCCCTCGAACTTATTCTCGGTAAGATTCTTCACGCCGGGGCCACCGCAGTACTTCATGATGTCGCCCTTCACGGCGAGTTCTTTGCCGAGGTTGCCGGGCTGGTTGGCCAGTGCAAGCTGGTCGCGCATGGAAGTCGGAAGCTGAATACCGATACACTTGCTTGCATCGGTGCAGTCGGGTGTGGGTGCGAGTACGAGGTTGGTGGTAGCTGCGTCTTCGGTGCTGAAGTTGGTTCCTGCAAGTGTGGTCGAGCTGCCGCCGGTAGGCATTGAGCCTACAATGTAACCCTTAACCCATACACCGCTTGCAACAGCTGCGGTAGTGCTCTGAGGATTCATTGCCACAATCTGAGTAACGTTGTAGGGAGTTGCCTCCTGACCGTCGCCGGCAGGAATTTCGCCACCGCCGGTCACTACACCTTCGATAGAGAATTCGCTCACGCCGCCGGTGTTGCCGGTGATACCGTAAGTGCCGAAGTTTTCTGCAAGATTACCGAGAACCATTATCTCCTTGCCGAGGTTGGCAGGGTTGGTCGAGAGGTTGCCGTACTGCTGGAAGGCTGTACCTGAGGGCAGAGTCACTACAATACACTTCTGCCAGTCTGTTTCAGTAGCCGAGCCTGCAATTACGAGGGTATTGTCGAGGAGGGTCGGAGCTTCCCACTGGATGTCGTCGTTCGAAGATACCACTTCAACTTCGGGAGCTACGGCACCTACTATATAGCCCTTCACCCAGCCGTTGCTTGATATGCCGGCAGCCTGCTCTTCGATAGCCTGCTCAACGGTGTAAGGTTTCTCCTTGGTACCGGGCTGCTCGCCTACGGGGATTATGCCTTCGCCGTCGATGAGGATAAGCTGCCATGCACTGTTGTAGTAGCTGAGGATACCCACGATGTCGACAGGCTGAGTCGGAAGCACGATGTTGAAGAATGTGCAGTAGCCCGAAGTACGGACGGTGAGGGTAGAGCCGTTGCGGTCCTGGATAGTAGTGTTCTGGTCGGCGTTCTCACTTGAGTGATATACCGAGAGGGTGCGCTGTCCGCCTTCGGTGAAGGTAACGTTGCGGAAGCGTACGAGCTGGCTCTGGAACTTCTGAAGACCTTCGGTTGTCTGGTTGATATCGCCGAAAGTATTCATCACAAGGGTATCGATAGCGGGACGTTCGGGAAGTCCGTCGAGCTGAGCGTACTGCTGGAAATACTGCAGCGACATGAACGATACCTGATAAGTGTTGCCGTTTTCGTACCACGACTTGCGGCCGATCTGCTGGAGGCCGGCGTACTTACCGATTTCCATACCGGTCACGTCGAGCACTATGTCCTGACCTACGCGGTAGTTCTGATACAGGTTGTACTGGTCGATAGAGAAAGCCAGAGCGGCGGTTTCGTCCTGGATAACGAGGCTCTTGAATACGTTGCCTTCCTCGTCGGAAGATATCACGCGACCGTGGATCACATAGCGGTGATCGGGGTCTTCGCTGTCCTCGATAGTCTTGGCATAGTTGGTATCGTCGCTCCAGAATGCCTGCTTGAGCTCAAGAATAGTGGTGTTGGGTTCAACATTCGCTTTGGGAACGTTGAAGGCCGGTGCATCGACGTCGTCCTGGCAGGACGCGAAGCCGAGTGCCATTGCCGCCACTACGGCCGGCCCTAATATATAATTCCTGAAAGTTTTCATTTTGCTTTGTATGAATTATTTTGTGCCTGTAATGGCGAGATTTTTGATTTCCCAGGTGTCGGCACCCTCGGCAGACGAGCCGTACTTGAATGCCACCTGAATCTTTTTGCCGTCGAAGGCCGAGAGGTCAACTGCGCCGGAATTGACAAATGTCCACGCGCCCTCTGCAGGCCATGTGGGAATTGTAAGCTCTGTCCATTCGCTGGCACCCTCTTCGCGAGCTACCATACCGCAGAGTTCCTTGAGTGTGGTCTGGAATTTAGCTGCATGCTCGAAGTTTGCTGCTGCGCCGGTCACGCCTGTAAGATCGATTACGGGAGAGATAGCGTAAGCCTCGGCAGGGTTGGCTACATTGTTGAAGAATGCGCTGGCGTTGAGGTAACCGCTGTTCTGATATACCTTCCACGACCAGATGTATGAGAGACCTTCGGCGAGTGTGCCCTGGTCGAGAGTCCAGTCTGAGGGAAGCTCTGTGAGAGAAGCGGGGAGGAAAGTGTAGAGGGTTTCGCCCTGTGCGGGAGTGTCGCCGCCTGCAGGTACAATCTGGCTGCCCTGACCAATCTGGGGAGAGCCGTTGTACGACATCAGATTGCCGTAAACCACTACCTCCATGCCGGGAGTAAGCTGGTCTTCCGATGTGAACTTGTCGCCGTTGAGCCAGTAGCCGCGGAAAACGGTGAGCGATGTGCCGCCGGCCTTGTCGGCGATAGCATAGGTTGCGTTGCCGAACGATGTGCTGAGTTCGCTTACAGAAGTGATTGTACCCTTCACATATACCTTGTCGGCAGGTATCGAACCCGACGAAATCACCTCGAGAGCCCTGGTGACATTGTAGGGGTCCGACGCTGTTCCGGCACCTGCGGGCTCTGAGGGAGTAGCAGCTTCGGAGGGTGTGAAGCCTTCGAGTCCGTCGAGGTCGTTGAGGAGGAGCTGCCAGTCAGAAGCGAAGTAGCTCAGAATACCTGTCACGGAACCTGTGCCTGCGGGGATAAGGTCGTTGTGGAACGACGCATAGTTGCTGCAGCGCACCACAAGGCGGTTGCCGTTTTCGTCTACGATGTAGCGGTTGACGGTGGCTGTGGGAGCGTAGGGCTGACCCTGCTCTTCCCAGCTTACATTGTCGATGCGGATGATACGGCTCTGCCAGCGGAGGAGTTGTGCATTGTCCGACTTCGCAGCTACAACTTCGGGGATCGTGGTGACGGTGGTGTCGATGAGCTGAGGCTGGGGCAGAGGGAAGTGGTTGCGGACAACGTGCTTCTGGAATTCCTCAAGGCTCATACGCGCTACCTCGGTCGAACCGTTGGCGCCCATAGAGAAGAGGTTGCGGTAGCCGCCGGCTGCCATGCCGCTTGCATACACTGCCACCTCCTGGCCGATAGGATAGATTTTGTAGAGGTCGTATTCGTCTACGGAGAAGGTGATTGCCACCTGTTCGCCGTCGGGGTCTACAGTCTGTATGATGATATTCTTGAAGATGTTGCCGGTTTCGTCCGACGAGCATACACGGCCTGTGAAGACTATAGTGTCGCCGTTTTCGAGGTAGGGCACATCGGTGCAGCTGCTGAGATAGCTCCAGTAGTCAGCCTTGAAATCTTCCAGAGTGGTGGTAGGCACTACATCCACGCAGGGAGGCATTATTACCGGCGGATAGGTGAAGTTGTCGTCGCAACTCGTAAGGGCCGCGCTTGCAGCAAGCGCCATAGCCGATATATATAATAATGTGTGTTTCATCATTCTTTATATTGGTTGGTTAGAAGCGCACGCCGACATTGAGATACATCCTGAAGCCCTGCGCATAGCTGTAGCGGTTGGGATAGAGGCTGTTGTCGTAGGGTGTGGCACCGTCGGTACGGAGTCGACCCTGCTGATAGGCGTTGGTCACGATGTTCTTGTTGTTGAGGATGTTGTTGAGGTTGAGGTTCACATTGAGACTTACCTGGCGGTTGATATAGATTATCTTGCCGATAGAAGCGTTGAGTGTGAAGGCGTTCTTGATTTTGTCCTGGCCTGAGAGTTCCTTAACCTTGGCTTCGAGTTCCTCGTAGCTGTTGCCGAATTCTTCCCAGAGGTTGGGGAGAGCTTCGTGGTAGCGGGGCGAGAGGGTTACGTAAGCGTCGCCCTGCCATGTGCAGTTCACGTTGAAGAACCACTGCTTGGGAGCTGCATAGTCGATACCGATGTTTGCGCAGTACTGGGGAGTTGAGCCGAGATAGTAGTTGTTGAGGTAAACGGTCTGAGTTGTATCGGGGCTCATGTTATTCTCGAACGAACGTGTACCCTCGGGATTTCCCTTGTACTGGAAGCGTGAGTACTGGCCGGCGAATGTTGCGGTGATCGAAGGAGTGATTTTGTATGCCATACCTACTTCTACGCCCTTGTAAACGCGGTGTACGCCCGTGAGGATGTAGTTGGCGTAGGTCTGGTAGTCGTCGTCATAGAAGCCGTTGCGCTCGATAGCGTTGTTGGCGTCGATGTAGTAGCCGGTCACCGAACCGCGGAAGCGGCGGTACGACCACATGTAAGAGAGGTCGGCGGCGAAGTCGCGTTCGTTTTCAACGCCCTTCACAATGTCGTTCTTGATACGGGGAGCTACAAATACCTGGTCGAAGAGAGGTGCGCGTGTGCCGTACTCGATATGACCTGCAAACTGGTTGCGGCCGTCGAGCTTGTAGGTAGCGCCGGCCTTTGCGCTCACGTTGTCGAAGCGGAGCATCTCGCTCTTGCCCTTGGAGTTGTGGGGAGCGCGGCCGTTCATCATCTTACCGTCGCGCTGATACTGAGTGTAGCTCATCTGCAGACCGTAGTTCACATCCCACTTCGGCAGATTGATTACATTCTGCAGCCATGCCTCGGCGCGGAGAGCGTGGATATCGTAGTCGTAGCCGAAACGGTCGCCCTTGGTCACGCGGCGGTTGGGGTTCTCGAGGTCGTTCTGGAGGTTGTCGGGCATGATAGCCTGTTCGCGCTTCGAGAAGGGGTCGATGTCGATCCAGAATTCACCGCCGAGGAGGTCGCGGATAGTCTTGTAGTTGGAGCTGCGGGTATAGTTGAAAGATACACCGCCCTGGAGGCTCATCACATTGTTGAGACGGGTGTTCACGTAAGAGCTGAACATGCCCACGAGCTGGTGATTGATGCGGTTCTCCATGATGTACGACGAACCGATTTTCTCGCTTTCGGGCAGGAGCTCGTTCTCAGCATTGTTGAGGTAGTTGATATTGTAGAGATTGTCCCAGTTGATCTGGCGGAAAGCCTCGTCATTCTTCCAGAGGTCGGTGTAGAGCTCGGCGGCTGCCTCGTCGTCGCGGCTCAGGAAGTAAGACGGCAGAAATTTGTAGTACGAGGGGTTGGGGTCGGAAGCGTTGAAGTAGTTCAGCGCTGAGCGGTTGTAGTACACCGAGCGGAAGGCCGCTGCAGTATTCACTACTGTCTGATTCTTCTTGAAGATCCAGCTGAGAATGGCGGTGGGGTCGAAAGTCTCGGTGATACGCGATGAGCGTTTCTTGCCGTCCTGCCAGCCCCAGTCGGGGTTATAGAGGTTGCTGCCGGCGAGGTCGTACACTTCCTGAGTCACCGCACGGCCTGTAGCACGCTGGGTGGGGCCGCCGAATACGGTAAGAGTAAGAGAGTTGGAAGTATTGAACTGCTTCTCGATAGAGGCGAAGAGGCCTGCCGAGTTGTAGAATGTGCCTTCCATTACACCCTCGTTGGCGTAGCGTCCGATTGCGCTCACTGTAAATGCCCAGCCGTGCTTGTTGAGGCCGGTGGAGTAGGTGGCCATGGCGCGGAGCATGTAGTTCGAGTTGGTGAACGCTACAGAACCGTTGAAGCCGGGAGCGTAGAGATCGGTGGTGGTGTTGTAGTTCACGCTGCCGCCGAGGTCGCCGAAGCCGTAAGCGGCGGCGTCGGTACCAACTGAAGTGGTCTTGTTGCGGAATGCGCGGCTGGTCATACCCAGGAGGGTGGAGAAGCTGAACGAACCGCGTACGAGGTCGTTCATGCGCAGACCGTTGATATATACGCTCTGGTACTGGTTGTCAAGGCCGCGGAAGCGGTAGTACATCGGGCCGAAGTTGTACGATGCGGTGTTGAAGTAGATGTTGTTGCTCGCGCCTGAGAGGGAAGCGACACTCTGTCCGGTACCCTCGTCGTCGGTGAGGAGCTCTTCTTCAAATGTCAGGTCTTCGAGGTCTGAGAAGAAGTCGGTCGATGCGTTGGAGGGGAGCAGACGGATTTCGCCTGTATTTACAGTGCCATGACCGATAGGCATTGAAAGGGCGAAGGCATCGTAGCCGTCGCAGGTTACTGTGACGAATGCATCGATGTTGTCAGGTGTCTCAAGCCTGAACTGGCCGTTGAAATTTGTTGTTGCCTGCGTGTTGCCGTCGCGCAACATCACTGTGGCGCCGCTAATCGGGCTGCCGGAGTTACCATTGACCACTACGCCCGTAAGTGTCGCCGCTTCGACATGAAGCCACGGACACGCAAGAGCGAGAGTCAACAATAGAAACAGTCTGAATCTCATTGCTTTATTGTTAGTGTTTATTATAGAGTTTCTTTATTTGCGGAAAATTGGTCAAAATTAGTGAAAATTTCCCAATTGCTGCAAACTATTCCTCTTATAATTGCCACACGGGTACTTTTTTAACATTTTGCTTCCCTTTGTCGGTGCCCTTAACGGGTGCCTGTGAATTTTCCTGAAATTTTGGTCTCGGTATATACTCGCTTTATCAAAAATTATTCTTACTTTTGCACACTGAATATTCTTCTGCCAAGTCTATATAATTTATGAAGAAAACACTACTCCTTTTAGCCCTCATCATCCTCACTTTCTCTGCAGGTGCGCAGACTCGCCGCGGACAAGTGGCAGGTATTGCTTTCTACAACTGGGAGAACCTCTTTGACACCATTCCCAACAATCCCGAAGGCCGCGACCTCGAATTCACTCCCGGCGGAGCTCGCCAGTGGGACGGTCGCAAATATTGGGAGAAAGTGCACAACCTCGCATACGCTATCTCAAATTTCACAAGCAAGACCACTCCCTACGGACCGGCTCTCATCGGCGTTTCAGAGATTGAAAACCGCTCGGTAATGGAAGATGTGGTGAATCAGCCAGAACTCAAGCCCTGGAATCTCCAGATTGTACACCACGACTCTCCCGATGCTCGTGGCGTAGACGTGGGCCTGCTCTACAACCCCCGCTACTTCAAGCTCGAAAATGTTACCAATCACCGCCTTACCGCTATCAAGTTCCGCACCCGCGACCAGATGTGTGTCGTAGGTTCGCTCCTCGGTCAGCGTGTAGCTGTCATTGTCAACCACTGGCCCTCTCGACTCGGAGGTCAGGAAAAATCCGAGCCCAACCGCGTTGCCGCTGCCGAACTCTCCAAAAGCATCGCCGACTCTCTCTGGCGAGTGGATCCCAATATCGGTGTGATAATCATGGGTGACCTCAACGACGACCCGGGCAACAAATCCTGTGCAAAGATTCTCGGTGCTCAGCGCAAACCCGACAAAGTCGGCCCTCACGAATTCTACAATCCTTGGTGGGACATTCTTGAAAAAGACGGTGTGGGTACTCTGTCATATCGTGGCTCATGGAATCTCTTCGACCAGATTATACTCTCCGGCAACCTTGTAAATACGCCTGCTGAATCCGATTGGACCTTCTATCAGGCCAAAGTTCTCAACTTCCCCTTCCTTTTCGCTACTGAAGGAGCTCTGCAGGGCGCCCCAAAGCGCACCTATTCAAGTGGCGCATACCTCGGCGGATACTCCGACCACTTCCCTACGGAAATTTTCCTCCGCAGGTACGTGACAAAGTAATCAGAACCAACTAAATTACCAATATTCATAATTATATTCTATGAAAAAATTTTTACTCACTCTTGCAGGAGTGGCAGCTCTCTCATTCGTAGCGAATGCTGAGATCTACACTCTCAACGTCGACGATGCAACAGAGATCGATGGTACATTTACCGAGGAAACAACAAAAGGTACTCAGGTAACGGCCGCTCACTATCAGCCTCTCAACTCGCTTAATCTCGGTGGATTCCAGTTTGAATTTACCACAACAAATACCAGCGCGACTTCTGCTCCTGCATATTATTATGCAACCTCTACTAATGCAAATCAGCAGAAAACTATCCGTATCTACAAGCAGACCACTATGGTCATCACCGCTCCCAATGGCGAGAACATGACCAAAATCAACTTTAAAGGCTCAAATGGTAAGGCCGGTGCTGCATATACCATTAATAATGGTACGCTTACTTTTGCATCCGCCTCTGCTGCAACATGGACCGGCTCAACCAACAGCCTCTCTATGACCGCTACAGAAAACTTCCGTATCACCGAAATCGAAATCACTACCGGTGAAGGCGGTGAAACTCCTGTAGAACCCGGAACTCCCAATGTAATCTACACCCTCCTTGCTCAGAGCAACACCGAGCTCCCCGAAGGTTGGACCCTCGACAATGTAGTGATGCCCGAAGAAGCTTCTTACATCTGGTCCTGGAAGACTTACAACGGAGCAGGTTACCTCAACGCAAGCGCTTATGTCGCCGGTGCAGCTTATGCATCGGAAGCCTATGCCGTATCTCCCGTGATCGACCTTACTAAGGTGACCAAGGCTACTGCAGAATTCGAGCACGCTGCTAAATTCCAGACAACTCTTACCGACCTTTGCGGCCTCTGCGTTCGCGAAGAAGGTGCTACTGCATGGACAGCTCTCACTATTCCCACCTGGCCTGCTGCCGACACTTGGACATTTGCTTCTTCAGGCAGCATCGACCTCTCTGCTTACGACGGCAAGAAAATCCAGCTCGCATTCAAATACGGTTCATCTGCCAATGGTGCCGACACCTGGGAAGTGAAGAACCTCGTGATCACAGGCGAAGGCGAAGGTCAGGCTCCTACCACTCCCGTAGTTGAAACTACAAACTATACTCTCGCTACCGCTATCGAAAACGGCACATACCTCTTCGCTATCGACGGTCAGGCAGGTGCTAACATCGCTGAATCTACCTCTTACGGTCGCTTCAATATGACCACTGTGAATGTTACTGTAGCCGGCAATACTATCACCGCTCCTACAGCTTACGGTGTGAAGATTGAGAAGGCCGACGAAGGTTACACCCTCACTGATTGCTTCGGTCGTTACCTCGGTATGGACGACGAGCACCTCACAAGCTTCCAGATCTATACAAGCCTCAACGAAGGTTGCTTCTGGACTATCGTTATCGAAAGCGACGGTACTGCAAATATCGTGAACGTACTCACCGAGTGCACTATTTCTCAGACCAAGGGTACGAGCGGAACATTCTTCACCAACATCGCTCCCGCAAACCTCAACGGTCTTGATGCTGCCGACTTCAACCTCCCCAAACTCTACGCCGGTTCTGCAAGCAGCGCGGTAGAAGCTGTTGAAGCTGCCGACAACGCTGTAGTTGAATACTTCAACCTTCAGGGCATCCGCGTTGAAAACCCCGCAAACGGTCTCTACATCCGTCGTCAGGGCAACAACGTTACCAAAGTCCTCGTGAAATAATCATCGCTTCGACGATTAAATAAGCTTTTCAGCCGCTTCGGGTTCAACTCCTTGAAGCGGCTGATTGTTTTCTTAATATGGAATACACTAAAGATATACTTGGCGACGGCTACGAGGTGGCATACATCTCTCAGCCCTCGGACTATAGCGGCGAAGTGCGCTGTGCCGCGGTGCGCAAGCAATGCGCCGGCGCAGTACGTGCCGTGCTCTATGTGCACGGCTATAGCGACTATTTCTTCCAGAAGGAAATGGGCGATGCTTTTGTGTCGGCAGGCTATGCTTTCTATGCGGTGGAGCTACGCAAATACGGGCGCTCGCTGCTTCCCGGTCAAAAGATGTTTCAGGTGCGCGACCTGAGAGAGTACTATGCCGATATCGAGGCGGCACTCAAGGCTATTGAGGCCGACGGTATAGAAGATGTTGCGCTATTAGGACACTCCACGGGCGGCCTTACTTCTGCTCTTTTCGTGGCCGAGCGTCATCCGCGGGCAGTGAGTGTGCTCATGCTCAACAGTCCTTTCCTGGCCTGGAATCTGCCTGCCGTTCTGCGCAAGTTTATAGTTCCCGCGGTAGGAGCTATCGGCCGAAAACTGCCTTGGCTGCCAGTCCATCAGCCTGCCGACGCGGGCTACGCCCAATCGCTGCATGCCAACTACGGCGGTGAGTGGAATTACAGCCGCGACTGGAAACCCGATGTGATGCCCGACCCCGACAGCGGTTGGATAGGGGCGATAGACAGCGCTCAGAAGGAACTCGCCCGATGCCGTATCGACATCCCCGTGCTGCTTATGCACTCGGCACGCTCGGCGCACAGAGGCGACGGTCCGGAGGCATACTATTCGGCCGATGCTATTCTTGATGTTGAGTCGATTTCAAAGGCAGGACGCGGGCTCGGTCCTGACGTGACCGAGGCAGTCTTCGAGGGCGGTCTGCACGACCTTGTGCTCTCGCGCCCCTCGGTCCGTAGAGAAGTTATGGATGTGATGCTCCGCTTCCTCGCAGAGCATCCCGGAGAGCATCAGAAGGGCTGATTGTCGCCTTCCGAGAGGAAATCTTCGTTGCCCGCGGGGCGCTGACTGTCAAAGCCGAGAGCCTTGGCATCAGCGGCGGCCTGCTCGGCATTTACCTGCGGTACGGCAGTCTCGGAGTTGTCGCTCGCGCCCACGAGTACATAGCCGTTGTTTGCGCCTGCTATATCCTCATCCCAGTTTTCGAAGCGTACAAGCTCCTTGCGGAAACGCATCTTCACGGTGCCTACACCACCGCTACGGTGCTTGGCAATGATGAATTCGGCAAGGCCGCGAATATCCTCATTGTTCTCGTCGGTAGCCGTGTGCGAGTAGTATTCCGGGCGGTGGATGAAGCAAACGATGTCGGCATCCTGCTCGATAGAACCCGACTCACGGAGGTCGGAGAGCTGAGGGCGTTTATCTTTGTTGCCGCGGTCTTCGACCTTACGGTTAAGCTGCGACAGCGCAATGATAGGCACGTCGAGCTCTTTGGCCAACTGCTTGAGCGAGCGCGATATGGTGGCCACTTCCTGCTCTCGCGAGCCGAGCTTCATGCCGGCCGTCATAAGCTGCAGGTAGTCGATGATGATTATCTTCACGCCGTGCTCGCGTACGAGGCGGCGTGCCTTGGTGCGGAGCTCCATGAGCGGGAGGCTCGAAGTATCGTCCACATACATAGGCAGGCCTTGCAGGCGGCTCAGACGGGTCGAGAGCTGGCCCCAGTCGGCGGTCGATAGGTTACCGCTCTTGATTTTCTCACCGGGTATCTCGCAGGCGTTCGATATAAGACGGTTTACAAGCTGCACGTTGCTCATTTCGAGCGAGAACACTGCTACGGGGTCGTTGTGCAGGGCTATGTTAAGAGCCATTGAGAGCACAAACGCGGTCTTACCCATCGCAGGACGGGCCGCGATGATGATAAGGTCGGATTTCTGCCAGCCCGAAGTCTCTTTGTTGAGGTCGCGGAAACCGGTGTCGAGGCCGCTGAGACCCGACTCGCGCTGACTTGCAACCTGCATCTGCTCTACGGCGCGCTCGATGATAGGGTCGATCTGCGACACATCCTTCTTGAGGTTGCGCTGCGAGATATCGAAAAGTCGTTTCTCGGCTTCCTGCAGCAGGTCGTCGATATCGTTGCTCTCGTCAAATGCCGCATTCTCTACCTTGGAGGCGAAGCTGATAAGCTCGCGGGCAAGATACTTCTGCGCAACGATGCGGGCGTGATACTCGATGTGCGCCGCCGAAGCCACGTTTATGGTAAGTCCGGCTACGAAAGCGGGACCGCCGACGGCATCAAGTTCGCCGTCGCGACGCAGACGGTTGGTCACCGTCATGATGTCGATAGGCTCCTGAGCCATTCCGAGCGACTTTATGGCCGTGTACACCTTTTCGTGCTTGGGCTCATAGAAGCTCTCGGGAGTAAGAAGGTCGCACACGGCAGTGAAGGCGTCGCGCTCGAGCATGAGGGCGCCGAGTACGGCTGCCTCGATCTCTACGGCACGGGGCACAAGTCTGCCGGCGATTTCTGCCGGGAGGGCCTGACTTTTCTTCTTGTACGGGCGGTTGTCGCCGGATTGATTTTCCATTGAGGGAGAGTTTTATCTTTTCTTTATATTGTCGATATATTCCTTGGTCGGGATAAAGTAAATCTCGATACGGCGGTTGGCGGCACGGTTGTTTATTCCCGTATTGGGAGCTACCGGTTCGTCAAAACCGAGACCATAGGGTATGGCCTGCGACTCCACGCCGATTTCTTTCTCGAAGAAAGCGTCTACTGCTGTAGCGCGCTCTGCCGTGATTTCGTCGGCATACTTTGTGTCGCCGGTATTGTCGGCATGCGCAGCAATCACCACCTTGTATTTGTCGGAGCGCTTGACATAGGGCACGAGCGGGCGGAGCTTCGCTGCTGCTTCTGGCTTGAGAGTTAGAGCGTTGGGTGCAAAGAGGGTAGAGGAGGGTATCACCACCATTACAACTTCGCCCGAGCGTACTTTCTCTACCTTGTAGCCGGCTTCTTTGAGCGTGCGGGCAAGATTGCCCATAGCCGAGGCTACGGCTGCGCTGTACTTGGCAGGCACGGCGGGCGTGGACACATTCTCTTCAATATCGGCCGCGAACGGGTCGAAATCATCCTTGCTCTGGGCTGTCGCCGCCGAGGCAACGCACAGCAATGCGGCTGCGGTAAAAGTCCGCAGAGTGTTGAATACAAGTCTCTTCATGGCTTACAGCAGGCTTTCTTCGTATGCTATCTCGGCCTTGACCATTGCCGCAATCTCCTCGTCGGTGAATGCAACCTCGGGTGAATTTTTGCGAAGATAGCGGCCTATGTATGCCACCATAGCCTCAGTGTCGGGTTCCTCGTCGCCGTCAAAGTCCACGTCGAGGTCGCCGTTTTCGTCGTAGTAGTCGTATATAAGGTCGAGTACTTCGCATACGGCGTTGTCGTTGCGGCGTTCGGGGGCGAGAGCCTTGGCCATTAATTCAACGGCCTCATTTTCATCGAATTCTTTCATGCTTGTAGGGTGTTGAGGAGAATCAGTCGAGTTCGAGAAGTCCTTCGGGAAGCGACATCTCAATTATTTTGTTGTCGGTATCTATATCCTCTATCAGATTGTCGTCGGCGGGGATAAGTATCTCCCTGCCGTCGGCGGTCTTTACTTTGAAGAGGACGTTGACGGTCGAATCGTCGTAGTCTTCAATTGTGCCCACCTCGGTGCCGTCGGCAACGACAGCAAACCCGATGAGGTCGTCGAGGTAGAATCCCTCGGCGGCGTCGGCATCTTCGGGTACAAGCTCTGTCTCAAGCATTATGTCTTTGCCGGTGAGTGCGCCGGCCTGCTTTTCATCGGCTATGCCCTTGAGCGTAAGTAGCACCGTCTCCGAACTTTTAGGCCTTACGCCAAGAATGGTGAAGGGCACCATGAGGCCGTCGAGCTCCACAAAGAGGTGGCCGGGGGCAAGAAGGATTTCGGCGGTCTCCATGTCGAGAGCCGCGGCAATCTCACCTTTTATTCCGTGAGGCTTCGCAAAAGTGCCGAGAGCCGTAAGCTTGTCGCTGCTTATCATCTTTTCTTCTTCTTTTTGCCGGTGGGTGCGGGTGCCTGTTTGAATTCCTGCAGACGCACTGTCTCGGTGTCGAGGCGTATAGCGCCGTGCGACATATTGCGGAGGTCTTCGAATACTCGTGCATCCTCCACATTGTCAATCTGATAGCCGATGAGAGTTTTCTTCATCTGGTTGGCTATCATCAGCACTAGAGCGTCGCGCTCCTCGCCTTCTTCCATAGCGGCGGCCTTGTCGATAAGCTGGGGCAGATATTTGCCGTAGTAGCGGAAGGGCATGGTGCCGGGGCGTTCAATGGGCACGGCGTCGGGGGTGCCGTTGAGAGTCTGACGCTCGATGTGCTCGAAGGGAGTGTCTACGTCGAGAGTGAAGTCGCTCATTATCATCAGGTGATCCCAGAGCTTGCGGCGGTATTCGGTGGCGTCGCCTGTGGAGGGGAAGAGGGTGAGCATAGCCTCGATGATAGTGTGGGCGCAGCGTGTGCGCTCATCTCTGTCTTCGATAGTCACGCAGTGGTCTACCATTTGCTGTATGTTACGGCCGTATTCGGGCAGCACAAGACGCTTTAGGTGGTTGGTATATGTCAGCATTGCTTAAGTTCGGATGTTATTCAGTTTTCAAAGTTACGAAGATTTCCCCACGCGGGCAAATAAAAAACGACACCGCGGGATGCCCCGGGCGTCGTTAAGAGTTAAAAAGCAGTAAACTTGTGCCTTAAGAACCCAGATAAGACTTGAGCAGACGGCTCTTCTGGCCTTTGAGGCGGCGGATTGCTTTCTCTTTGATCTGGCGTACACGCTCGCGGGTAAGGTCGAACTTCGCGCCGATTTCTTCAAGAGTCATCTCCTGGCAGCCGATGCCGAAGAACATCTTGAGGATTTCGCGTTCGCGCTCGTGGAGCTGACGGAGTGCGCGGTCTACCTCGTTGGAGAGCGACTCCTGGTTGAGAGCGGCGTCGGCCATGGGGCTGTCGTCGTTGGTCAACACGTCGAGGAGGCTGTTGTCTTCACCTTCAACGAAGGGGGCGTCCACCGAGATGTGACGGCCTGAAACCTTGAGGGTGTCGGCGATTTTCTCAACGGGTACGTCGAGCTGCTCGGCGAGTTCTTCGGGCGACGGGCGGCGTTCGTTTTCCTGCTCGAATTTCGAGAGGGCCTTACCAATCTTATTGAGCGAACCTACCTGGTTAAGGGGCAGACGCACGATACGGCTCTGCTCTGCGAGCGCCTGGAGAATCGACTGGCGAATCCACCACACTGCATACGAAATGAACTTGAAACCACGGGTCTCGTCAAACTTACGCGCCGCCTTGATAAGGCCGAGATTGCCCTCGTTGATAAGGTCGGGAAGCGAAAGACCCTGATTCTGATATTGTTTGGCCACCGACACTACGAAACGCAGGTTGGCGCGGGTGAGTTTCTCAAGCGCGGCCTGGTCACCTTGGCGGATGCGCTGTGCAAGCTCTACTTCTTCCTCTACCGAAATAAGTTCTTCTCGTCCGATTTCCTGGAGGTACTTGTCGAGCGACGCGCTTTCGCGGTTTGTAATCGACTTGGTGATTTTTAGTTGTCTCATGTGTTTATCTGAACCTTTCTATTCTGTGCAAAAAGAGTGTGCAAAATTACAAAAAAATCTGATAACAGGCAAATTTATTCGCCCATATCATTAGAGATAACGCTAAAAAATTGAATTTGTTACGTTTTGCCCTCAAAAAACTCGTTTTCCTGCGTTGCCGTATCAGAAATTATACTTAACTTTGCCACACTTTATGCGGCAGTAGCTCAGTTGGTAGAGCATCAGCTTCCCAAGCTGAGGGTCGCGAGTTCGAGCCTCGTTTGCCGCTCTATCTCAGGCGACTGTGTCGACATTCGGCACGGTCGCTGTTGATTTTTAAACAACATTGAATACTTCCAATTTCAATACATACTACGACAATATCGACCACGACTTTTGGCGAACTTTGTGTCTCGAAGAAGGCGTGCTGCGCCACTATGAGAAAGACGAACTCTTTGTGACAGAGGGCGAAGTAGCGCGGTATATCGGCTATGTAAAGTCGGGCACGCTGAAATACGTTGCATATTCGGCCGACGGTACGGAGCATGTTGTAGGCTTGGAGTTTGACAATGAGTTTGTTGCAGACTTTCCCTTTTCGCTTTACGGCCAGAAATCGCGGGTTTCTATTATCGCAGTATCGCCGTGCGACATCTACTGCGTGCCGACAAGACTCCTGGCAGAACGACTGAAGACCGATGCGGATTTTTATAAGAAAGTTGCAGAAAGCAGCGTAGCCCTGTTCGACACCACTTACACCCGCTACGTGGATTTGCATATAAAATCGGCAAAGGAGAGATACGACGAACTCATTGAAAAACACCAAGATATATTCTCGATTTTCTCCCTCAAGGACATTGCCTCGTTCCTCAATATCACACCGACACATTTAAGCAGATTGCGAAAATCATAGGGTCTCAACATTTGTTGAGAGATATCACGATTATTCTGTCTAATTTTGCGGCAGACATAAATTAATCGTGCTATGAAGATAATCTATATTCTGCTTGTCGCATTGCTCTTTTTAGTTTGAGCCGGCTTTAGTTCGTTTCCTATTGGGGAGGTTGTGCATGTGCGTAGCCTCCTTTTAAATTTTCGTTCAGTGCACCGTAAAGTTATTAAAAACAGAGAATAAGCCATTGAAAATTCGTAACTTTGTAGCCTGATTATATTAACATGATACATATTTGGCTCGACGAAAGCGATAAACACGGTACATATTACTCCAATTTCTATGGAGGAATATTGGTACAATCTCAGCATAGAGAAGAAGTTCTGCGTAGAATGGAATCCGTTCGAGCTGAGCTTGGTATAATAGATGAAATCAAGTGGCAAAAAGTAAATGCTTATCATTATGATAAGTATATAAAATTGATAGATGAACTTTTTGCAATGGGGAAAGAAGGATTGTTGAAGATAAGGATTTTCTTTCGACATAATCAGTATGATGCTGAATTGACCCCGGAGAAAAGAACGGAAGAATATCCGATATTGTATTACCAGTTTATCAAGTATGCATTCGGGCTTGTCTTTGCGGAAGACAAGGAGGGGATTCGTCTTTATCTTGATGAGATACCATTGAACCAACAAGATAAACAAAACTTCGTAGAGCACATATATGGTCTAAACAATGACTCGGATTTTAAGGCAAAAGGAATACGTTTTGTAGAAAAAGGTATTTCTGAAGTTAATTCCAAATCGCATCTCCCGTTACAATTTATGGATGTTATTCTTGGAGCTATTTGCTTCAAATTAAATGAAAAAGATAAATTGAAGTCAGACGGAGAAGAACGTCCGGGGAAGCGTACAATACTTAAACTAAAACTGTATAAGTACATAAACAGCAAAATCCGAGAGATTTACCCGGACTTCAATATCGGAATAAGTACCCCGATTAAAGATGAAAGCGACCGTTGGTTCCAGATTTACCGGCATTGGAGCTTTAAACCCAAGCACCACATACGCAATCTCACACGAACCAAAAGGGCAAAAAAATAGTCCTGCGTAACCTACACTTGTGAGCTACGCACTTTTCACGTAGCCGTTCAGTCACGACAGGATATTTTTCAGTTGCAAAGGTACAACCTTTTCAGCAACTTACAAAATTATAACGAGAAAAAGTACTTTTAAGTTCTATACGCGTCTTTCTGTCTGCATTTATTTCCCCAAATCTACCCTAATACCGAAAATAATGCGTATATTTGTGTGCGATACAGCCCAATCCTTAATTAAATGGAAAAACGACTTATAGAATGCGTGCCTAATTTCAGTGAAGGACGCGACAAAGAAATAATTAAAAGCATTACCGATGCTATTGGAAGCGTCGAAGGTATCAAACTCCTCGATGTCGATCCCGGCGAAGCCACAAATCGCACCGTAGTAACCTTTGTAGGAGAACCCGATGCGGTGGTCGAAGCTGCATTCCGCTCGGTAAAGAAAGCCGCCGAACTCATTGATATGCGCAAGCATCATGGTGCGCATCCTCGTATGGGCGCTACCGACGTTCTCCCCCTCGTTCCCGTCTCGGGAATCACTCTCGAAGAGTGCGCCGAACTGGCCCGCAAGCTCGGCAAGCGTATTGCCGACGAACTCGGAATCCCCGTTTTCAGCTACGAAGCATCTGCCTTCACACCCTCACGCAAGAATCTTGCCGTATGCCGCAAGGGTGAATACGAGGGCCTTGCCGAACGCCTCGGCAAGCCCGGCGAAGGTGCCGACTTCGGCGACCGTCCTTTCGACGAAGACATAGCCCGCACGGGCGCCACAGCCGTCGGTGCCCGCGACTTCCTCATCGCCGTCAACTTCAACCTCAATACAACATCTACCCGCCGTGCCAACGCTATCGCATTCGACGTCCGCGAAAAAGGCCGTCAGGCTCGTGAGGGCGGAAAACTCACCGGCAAACCTCTTACCGACGAAAATGGTAAGCCGCTCATGATTCCCGGCCTGCTCAAAGGCACAAAGGCTATCGGTTGGTATATCGACGAATACGGCATTGCACAGGTGTCGATGAACATCACCGACTCTGCCGCAACACCGCTCCACGTAGCATTCGACACCGTATGCGAGGCTGCCCGCAAGCGCGGTATACGCGTGACAGGCACCGAAATAGTGGGTCTCGTTCCCAAGCGCGCCCTTGTCGACGCCGGCCGGTTCTTCCTCGCCCGCCAGCAGCGTTCGCTCGGTATTCCCGAGCGCGAAATCGTGCGCATGGCAGTGAAATCAATGGGTCTCGACGAACTCAAGCCCTTCGACCCGGCCGAAAAAGTCATCGAATATATGCTTGAGGCCGGCGAAGAAAAATCGAAGCGCCTCGTCGACCTCACCTGTCGCGGATTTGCCGAAGAGACAGCGTCGGAGTCTCCCGCTCCCGGCGGAGGCTCAATATCGGCCTACATGGGTGCTCTCGCAGCAGCACTCGGCACCATGGTTGCCAACCTTTCGGCACACAAAGCCGGTTGGGACGACCGCTGGGAAGAATTCTCCGACATTGCCGAGCAGGGTCAGCAGCTCATGGAGCAGCTCCTCCACCTCGTCGACGAAGACACCGAGGCCTTCAACCGTATAATGGCCGTCTTCGGCATGCCCAAAGGCAACGACGCCGAGAAAGCAGCACGTGCCGAAGCTATGGAAGCCGCTACGCTCTACGCCTGTCAGGTGCCCCTCAGAACCATGGCAACCGCATACGAAACCTTTGCCGTGCTCAAGGAAGTAGCCGAAAAAGGCAACCCCGCATCGGCAAGTGATGCCGGAGTAGGAGCCCTCGCCGCCCGAGCAGCCGTGCGTGGCGCCGGACTCAACGTGCGCATCAACGCCGCCGGACTCACCGACCGCGCCGCTGCCGACGACCTCGTGAAGAAAGCCGAGAAAATCGAAATCGCAGCCGAAGAGGCCGAGAACGAAATCCTGAAAATCGTCAACAACCACATAAAGTAACCCAATGACCGACGAAGCATTCCGCCAAGCCATCAGAGCAGGTATCCCCGACGAGTTGCCCGCTCCTCAGCCCTACGATACCACAGTAAACCACGCGCCCCGACGCAAGAAAATCCTCACCCCCGAGGAAGAACGTCTTGCCCTCCGCAACGCTCTCCGCTACTTCCCCGAGAAGCACCACGCCGTGCTTGCTCCCGAGTTTGCCGACGAACTGCACCGCTACGGACGCATATATATGTACCGCTTCCGTCCTGCCTATGATATGTACGCACGCCCCGTCGACGCCTATCCCGCGCGTTCGCGTCAGGCTGCCGCTATCATGATGATGATTCAGAACAATCTCGACAAGGCGGTTGCGCAACATCCCCACGAACTCATTACTTATGGTGGCAACGGCGCCGTGTTCCAGAACTGGGCACAGTACCTCCTCACCATGCAGTATCTCAGCGAGATGACCGACGAGCAGACCCTCGTGATGTACTCCGGTCATCCCCTCGGCCTCTTCCCCTCGCATCCCGGAGCTCCCCGCGTGGTAGTTACCAACGGTATGGTTATCCCCAACTATTCCAAGCCCGACGACTGGGAGCGCTTCAACGCCCTCGGCGTGAGCCAGTACGGACAGATGACCGCCGGCTCGTATATGTATATCGGTCCGCAGGGTATAGTGCACGGCACTACCATTACGGTGCTCAATGCAGGCCGACGCCGTCTCGCTCCCGGACGCACCGACCTCGGCGGCATGCTCTTCGTCACCGCCGGACTCGGTGGTATGTCGGGCGCACAGCCCAAGGCCGGCAATATCGCCGGAGTGGTGACTATCGTAGCCGAAATTAACCCCGACGCCGTAGAGAAACGCCGTTCGCAGGGCTGGGTCGACGAAGTCTACACCGACCTCGACGCCCTTCTGCGCCGTGCCCTCGAGGCCCGCGAGAAGCGCGAAGCCGTGTCGCTCGCATATCAGGGCAATGTGGTGGACCTCTGGGAACGTCTCGCCGAAGAAAACGTACCCGTCGAACTCGGCTCCGACCAGACCTCGCTTCACAACCCTTGGGCAGGCGGTTACTATCCCGCCGGACTCTCTTTCGACGAGGCCAAGGCAATGATGGCCGACGATCCCGAAAACTTCCGCAAGCACGTGCAGGAGTCGCTCCGCCGCCAGGTTGCCGCTATCAATAAACTCACCGCAGGTGGAATGTATTTCTTCGACTACGGCAACGCATTCCTCCTCGAGTCGGCCCGCGCCGGCGCCGACGTCGTCCTACCCGACGGCAAATTCCGCTATCCCTCCTACGTTCAGGATATCATGGGCCCGCTTTTCTTCGACTACGGCTTCGGTCCCTTCCGCTGGGTGTGCACATCGTGCGACCCCGCCGACCTCGAAAAGACCGACCTCATCGCCGCCCGAGTCCTCGAAGAAATCATGGCCGAAGCTCCCGACGAAATCAAGGGTCAGCTCGCCGACAACATCCACTGGATTAAAGAAGCAGGGCGCAACCGCCTCGTGGTAGGTTCGCAGGCCCGCATCCTCTACGCCGATGCCGAAGGCCGCGCCAAGATAGCCCTCGCCTTCAACGATGCCATTGCCCGTGGCGAGATATCGGCACCTATCGTTCTCGGCCGCGACCACCACGACGTGTCGGGCACCGACTCGCCCTATCGCGAGACCTCGAACATCTACGACGGTTCGCAGTTCACCGCCGATATGGCCGTTCACAACGTCATCGGCGACTCCTTCCGCGGAGCCACATGGTTGTCGATTCACAACGGCGGCGGTGTAGGCTGGGGCGAAGTAATCAACGGCGGCTTCGGTATGGTTATCGACGGCTCCGAAGAAGCCGCCCGACGCATATCTTCCATGCTCCTCTGGGACGTGAACAACGGCATTGCGCGTCGCTCGTGGGCACGCAATCAGGGCGCCCGCCACGCTATCGAGCGCGAAATGGCACGTACCCCGGGCCTCAAGGTCACACTCCCCAACATGGCCTCCGATTCTGTAATTGATAAAGCACTTGGTAAATGAAAACTCATACAATAACCACCTCTCCTTATAGTCTGTCGGTAGATCTGGCATGCCGCATAGTGTCGGAAGGATACAAGATAGAGCTCGGCGCCGACGCTGTAGAGCGCATCGAGAAGTGCCGCGCCTTCCTCGACGAAAAGATCAAGACCTGCAAGGAACCCCTCTACGGTATCACCACCGGATTCGGTTCGCTGTGCAATATCTCCATAAATGCCGACGACCTCTCCACACTTCAGAGCAACCTCGTGCAGTCGCACGCCTGCGGTGTGGGCGAAACTCTCGCTCCTGAGATTGTCAGAATGATGCTCCTCCTCAAGGTGCAGTCGCTCAGCTACGGCAACTCCGGCGTACAGCTCGCCACCGTGCAGCGCCTCGTCGACTTCTTCAACAACGACATCATCCCCGTGGTATACAGCCAGGGTTCGCTCGGTGCTTCAGGCGACCTCGCGCCGCTGGCCAACATGTGCCTCCCGCTCATCGGCCTCGGCAAAGTTCTGTACAAAGGCGAAGTTCGCGATTCAGCCGACGTCCTCGCTCTCATGGGCTGGGAACCCCTCACGCTGATGTCGAAAGAAGGTCTCGCCCTACTCAACGGCACCCAGTTCATGTCGGCGCATGCCACATGGGCGGTGCATCGTGCCCGCCGCCTTTTCAAAGCCGCCAACCTCGTTGCCGCCATGTCGCTCGAAGCCTTCGACGGTCGTATCGAGCCTTTCGGCGACGAAGTAAACCGTGTCCGTCACCACCGCGGCCAGATAGAGGTTGCTGCCGATATGCGTACACTCCTCGTGGGTTCGGCTCTCATCCGTCGCCACAAAGAGCACGTGCAGGACCCCTATTCCTTCCGTTGCATCCCGCAGGTACACGGTGCCGTGCTCGACACTCTCAACTACGTGGCACCAATTATCGAAGACGAGATCAACAGCCCCACCGACAATCCCACCATTTTCCCCGAACTCGACCTTATTGTATCGGCCGGAAACTTCCACGGCGAACCTATCGCCCTGCCCATGGATTCGCTCTGCGTGGCCCTCTCCGAGCTCGCAAATATCTCCGAGCGCCGTATCTACAAACTCATCGGCGGTACAAGAAATCTGCCCTCGTTCCTGGTGGCTAAGCCCGGCCTCAACAGCGGCTTCATGATTGCCCAGTATGCCGCAGCCTCTATCGTCAACCAGTCCAAAGGACTATGCTGGCCTACAAGTTGCGACAGTATTCCCTCATCGCAGGGACAGGAAGACCACGTGTCAATGGGCTCCAACTCGGCCACAAAGCTGCTGCGCGTACTCGACAACACCACACGCGTGCTCGGAATAGAGCTCTTTACAGCAGCCCAGGCGCTCGACTTCCGCGGTGCTGCAGAGTCGTCGCCCCGCATCGTCGAACTCCACACAGAGTTCCGCAAACGCGTCCCCTTCATCGACGTCGACACCGTCATGTCCCCTCTCATCGAAGAGTCGGTTAAATTCGTCAGCTCATGTATATAATCAATATAGGAGCAATCCACATGGCCGTCGGAGCCGGTGTCGACCGGCTCCGCGGCTCTGAAATGGGAGCCGTAGCCCCCGTCTGCGACGCGTGGTTGCGCATCGACGGGCAGGGCAGAGTAGAGGCCTTCGGCGAAATGTCGGCTCTCGACACCTCCGCCCTCGGCACAGAGGAAGTGGTGGACGCCCGTGGCGGACACATCGTACCCACCTTCTGCGATTCGCATACACATATTATATATGCAGGCAGTCGCGACGGTGAATTCCTCGACAAAATCAACGGCCTCTCATACGAAGAGATTGCCCGACGCGGTGGCGGCATCCTCAACTCCGCCGACCTCCTCGCCGTCACTCCCGAAGACCAACTCTATAATGCCGCCCGCGAGCGCGCCCTCGATATGATTTCGAAGGGTACGGGCGCGATAGAAGTCAAGAGCGGCTACGGCCTCACCGTAGACAGCGAACTCAAGATGCTACGCGTGGCCGCACGCCTGCGCGACACCCTCCCCATACCTGTCCGGATCACCTTCCTCGGCGCCCATGCCGTAGGCCGCGCCTATGCAGGCCGTCAGGCGGAATACGTGGATATGCTCATAGCCGACATGCTGCCCGCAGTAGCGGCTCAGGGACTCGCCGATTACGTGGACGTATTCTGCGACGAAGGCTTCTTTACCGTCGAAGATACCGACCGAATACTCACTGCAGCAGCGGCTTACGGTATCCGTCCGAAGATTCATGCCAACGAACTCGCCAACAGCGGCGGCGTGCAGGTAGGCATTGCTCATCGCGCACTCTCGGTAGACCACCTCGAGCGCATGGAAAGCCCCGAGATAGAGGCGCTCCGCAATTCCGATACTATCGCCACAATGCTCCCCGGAGCGTCATTCTTCCTCGGTATGCCCTATGCTCCCGCCCGTGCAGCCGTCGACGCCGGACTCTCCGTAGCCCTTGCCTCCGACTTCAATCCCGGCTCGTCGCCCTCCGGCGATATGCGATTTGTGTGGGCGCTCGGCTGCATCAAGATGCGTCTTCGCCCCGACGAAGCCCTCGCGGCATGTACGCTCAACGGCGCTGCGGCTATGGGGCTCGGAAGCACACACGGCGCTATAAGAGCAGGTGCTCCCGCCAACTTTGTTATTACCAAACCGATACCTTCACTCGCATTCATTCCTTATTCATATACCACACCTTGGATATCTGCTATCTATCTCAACGGCAGGCATTACCTCTAAGTAAGTCATGAAAATTTTAGTATAAACTAATTTTCATGACTTACTTAAAAACCAATCATTCAATATGCATTTGAAATCAGCTCTTGTTATAGCAGCCTTAATGAGTATTACCCCGGCCTTTGCCGATGTAGTAAAGCTCACGGGTACACCTCTCGGCTCCTCTCCTTCAGTCGATTATGATAAATCAGGCTTCCCCGCGACAACTGCCGTGAATACTCCTGACTACGCGTTCGACGGCAACCCCGATACCTACTACGCCTCCTACGGCCGCTCTTATACCTACGTCGGACTCGACCTCGGCGAGCGCCACGTAATATCACGCGTGGGCTATTGCCCGCGTAATGCCGAGATAGGTCCCGGACGTCTTCAGCTCGGAATTATCGAGGGTGCCAACAGCCCCGATTTCCTCGACGCAATACCTATCCACATCATCACCGAAAACAATGCCCCTGTCGGAAAAATCACTTATCGCGATGTCGACTGCTCGCGAGGCTTCCGCTATGTGAGATTTGTGAGCACTGCCGACAACCGTTGCAACATAGCCGAACTCGAATTCTGGGGAGAGAAAGGCGACGGCGACGACTCACATCTCTATCAGCTCACCAATATCCCTACGGTAGTTATCAACACCGTCAACGCCGAAGAGCCTTATGATAAAGAGCACAATATAACGGCTCAAATCAAAATAATCTCCGACAACGGTACGAAAATCCTCGATGCCGAAGGCACCACACGTCTCCGTGGAAATGCGTCGATGGAATTCCCCAAGAAGCCCTATCGCATAAAGTTCGACAAGAAGCAGAATGTGCTCGACGCGCCCGCCAAAGCCAAGAAATGGACGCTAATCAACAACTACGGCGACAAGACACTGCTCCGCAACGACCTCGCTTTCGAGACTGCTCGCCGACTCGGCATGGCATACGTTCCCTACCTCGAGTCGGTCGACGTCATTCTCAATGGCGAATATAAGGGCAACTATCAGCTCTGCGACCAGGTGGAAGTAAACAAAGGCCGTGTCGATGTCGAAGAAATGGAAACAACCGATATCGCAGGCGAAGCCCTCACAGGCGGATACCTCGTAGAAGTCGATGCCTATGCCGACCGGGAAATATCGTGGTTCCGCACTACCCGCGGCACTCCCGTCACTATCAAGTCGCCCGACGAAGACGATATCACTCCCGAGCAGACATCGTACATACGCAATTACTTCAACGAGCTCGAAAACCTTCTCTGGACATCTACCGCCGCCGGACGCAACACCTACCGCGATATGTTCGATATCGTGAGCTTCCTGCAGCACTTCCTCGTAGGCGAGATTTCAGGCAATACCGACACCTACTGGAGCACATATATGTATAAGCGCAGAGGCAATCCCTCGTTCTATACCGGACCCGTGTGGGACTTCGACATCGCTTTCGAGAACGACGACCGTACATATCCTATAAACAACATCGCAGGCTATCTCTACGCTTCGAGCAAGTCGTCCGAAGCACAGAATATGCGCAACTTCGTGACACGCATCATCCAGAACGACCGTGAGACAAAAGGAAATATAAGATACATCTGGGATATGGCCGGATATAACGACGACCTCTCTGCAAAGGGTCTTATCGAGTACTTCGAAGCTCGTGCCGAGCGTATCGACGCCTCTCAGAAACTCAACTTCCTGCGCTGGCCTATTCTCAACACATGCGTGCACCAGAATCCTCGCGCCGAAGGCTCTTACGAGAAAGAAGTGCAGCGCGTAACCGGCTATGTTGCAAAGCGTTTTGAGCACCTCGATGCTATCATCCGCCAGTATCCCACCACTCCCGTCTCAGGAGTCGAGGCACCCTCTTACACTCAGGGCAGCATCCTGGGCTACGGAGGCGAAGTAGCACTCGCAGGCTTCGGCCAAGGCTCTGTCTACGAGGTGTTTGATACTATGGGACGCAAAATTGCCGGTGGCGAGTTCGACCGCAGCGCCGAATTCACCCTTCCCGCATGCGCAATGTATATCGTCCGCACCGTCGACGGCACTTCCGGAAGCACCCAAAGCAAAAAGTTCGCTTTCTGAGTCAGGGTAGCCGAGAAACTTCGATTTTTACCCCGGAAACAACGTATAATATCGAAGTTTTTCTGTAACTTTGCAGTCAGTAAAACACATCACATAAAATCAACTTACGATTATGAATCGCAATCTTTGCTATGTCCTTGCACTGGGCGCCGCTCTTTCACTTACTTCTTGCGGTAAGAAGCTCGGTCAGTTCAGCTCCGACTACTTCACAGTCACTCCCGACCCCCTCGAAGTAGTTGGTGAAAAAGTTCCCGCTCGTGTCAGCGCTAAAATCCCCGCTAAATTCTTCGTTAAGAACGCAGAAGTAACCGTTACTCCCGTTCTCGTTTTCGACGGTCGTGAAGTAGCTTCGCAGTCTTACTCTTTCCAGGGTGAGAAAGTTCGCGGCAACAACCCCGTAGTTTCTTACGAAAAAGGTTCTACTCAGACTATCCCCGTTAACTTCAACTACGAACCCGCTATGGCAAAGAGCGAGCTCATGCTCAGCTTCAACGTTCAGCAGGGCAACAAGAAGTACACTCTTCCCCGCGTGAAAGTAGCAAACGGTGTCGTTACCACAGCTGCTCTCGCCGACGTAGCTACAGTTAACCCCGCTCTCGCTGCCGACGCTTTCCAGCGCATCATCAACGAGAAATATGCTGCCGACATCATGTTCCTCATCAACCAGGCTAACATCCGCGCCGGCCAGCTCAAAACCGACGCTATGGCAGAACTCCAGAAGGAAATGATTGAGGCTAACAAGGCCGACAACCGCGTCCTCGAGGAAATCAACATCTCTTCTTACGCTTCGCCCGACGGTGGTTTCGAACTCAACAACCGCCTCGCAGAGCACCGCGAAAAGAACACCAAGGAGTATGTGACCAACCAGCTCAAGAAAGACAAAATCACCGAATTCGGCGAACTCACCGCTCAGTTCACCGCTCAGGACTGGGAAGGCTTCCAGAAACTCGTTGCTCAGAGCAACATCCAGGATAAGGACCTCATCCTCAGCGTACTCTCTATGTACCGCGACCCCGAGCAGCGCGAACGCGAAATCCGCAACATGTCTGCTATCTTCGAGCAGCTTGCCGACAACATCCTTCCCCAGCTCCGCTACTCTCGCATCACAGCTTCTATCAACGTTATCGGTAAGAGCGACAGCGAAATCCAGGCTCTCTACGCTTCTAACCCCTCTGAGCTCAACATCGAGGAAATCCTCTACTGCGCTACTCTGACCGACGACAACGCAAAGCGTCGCGAAATCTATCAGACTGCAACCAAGCTCTATCCCAACGACTACCGTACTTGGAACGACCTCGGTCTCACTCAGTTCAAAGCAGGCGACTACGCAGGTGCTCAGGCTTCCTTCGCTAAGGCTGCTTCTCTCGGCAACAACCCCGAACCTCAGATGAACCTCGGTCTTATCGAGATGACAAAGAGTGACTACAACAAGGCTAACAACTACTTCGGCTCTGCTGCAGGTGTTCCCGAACTCGGCGACGCTCTCGGTCTCTACTACCTCAAGATTGGCGACAACGCTGCTGCCGTTAAAGCTTTCGGCGACACAAAGAGCAACAATGCAGCTCTCGCTCAGATCCTCACAAAGGACTACAGCAAGGCTAAATCTACTCTCGCCTCTATCAACACCCCCGACGCCACTACATACTACCTCATGGCTGTCCTCGGTGCCCGCACCAACAACGAGTCCATGCTCAACACCAACCTCCGTCAGGCTGTACGTCTCGACTCTTCACTCGCAAAGCGCGCAGTCAACGACCTCGAGTTTGCTAACTACAACCTCTCTAAGGCTCTTCAGTAAGAGAATATGACACTACAATAAAAAAACAGGGGTCTGAGGCTTGCTTCGGGCTCCTGATTTTTTACCCGCATCATATAGCTATGAAACAACTGCTCACAGCCATTCTCATGGCAATAACTCTCAGTTCAGCTGCAATGAACGACACCCTCCTGATAGCACACCTCTGCGACCCCCAGATAGGTTTCGGCCCGAAAGGAATCGACGACGACCTCGCCGCATTACGGGCTGAGATCGAAAACGTCAACGCCCTCGACGTCGACCTCGTGGTCATCGCCGGCGACATGGTCAACCGCATGGACAGCACCTCGATAGCCCTCTTCCACGACGCTGCCGCCCGCATAGAAGCCCCCCTCGTACTCACTCCCGGCAACCACGATATAGCCGAACCATGCACCCCCGCCGGACTTGAAAAGTACCGCAAAAACTTCGGCCCCGACTTCTCGGTAAACAAAATCAAGGGCCGCACACTCATATCCTTCAACTCGCTCCTCCTCCGTGGTGGACCCGAAGAAGAAGTCCGCGACATGAACGCCCGCCTCGACTCAGCCCTCATTGCAGCGAAAGCCGAAGGCTCACCCGTAATCCTCCTCTGCCACGTACCCCCATTCGAGAAAGACATCGACGAGAACGACGAATACTTCAACCTCCCCACCTCCATTCGCCGTCCCCTCATCGAGAAGTTCCGCAACTACGGCGCCACAATATGGCTCGCAGGACACACCCACAAAACCCACCGCAACGAATACGGCGGCGTGACAATACTCAACGGCGAAAACACAAGCTGCAACTTCGACGGCCGTCCCCGAGGCTTCCGCCTCCTCTCCATCTCCCCCGACGGCTCCTTCTCCTGGGATTTCATCCCCAACGAAAAGTAGAATTCTCCGCCCATATCATCGCTCCTCAATAAAAGACTCAAAGCCCTGTTAATCATCGATCAGCAGGGCTTTGAATTTTTTGTTGGTAATAGTTGAGGCAAACTCGCCGAACAACGAAATCACCCGTCTTTTCAAGGACGAGTGACTTCGTGTTAGATGAATAGATTCGGCCTCGCGCAAACAGAGCTGTCTCACAAACTCTTGGATACAGAATGGAGAACCTGTACAGGCTCGTAAGGATGAACTCTTATTGCATTGAATTTGCCGAAATAAATTCGTGCAATGAAGTCAATAGAGGTGTGATATTTTTGACATCCACATTGGGCCATTCCCATTCAGGAAAAGGATCAGGCTCATCACAAGGCCGTGCTTCAAAATTATTCACATTTGGATCACTGGCTAATTCAAGCATGGGTATTGGACGCCAAGCATAATACCATTGTCCGGGAAGCACGGTGAATTTCAGGCCTTTAAAATTCCAAGCACCCAATAGAACATTTTCAATTGGACTAAATTCGTTGTCTACCATTAGAAGCTGGATTAGCGATGTGTTGACATATCCCCAATTTTTCCAATTATATGCACATACTACGATTACATACGCCACATCTATTTAGGATTACACGGCATTAATGCCATAAATTTAGATTACAAAGATACGGTATTTTTCTGAGCCCGCAAAAACAAAACCGACATTGCTGGGCGCGGGGCCGGGGCAATGCCGATTAGGGATTTGTCTGACCTGCAGAGCAGGATTTACTGGATTGTGACGGTGGTCACCTTTTTTGATTTGTAGGGGCCGTCGTTCACGAATTTATAGGTAGCTTTCACAACAGCCTTACCGTCTTTGTCGTAATAAGTCACGTCGTAGGTCACATTGTCAACGCGCTCTATGACAAACACCTCATAGTCATCAATCCTAAGTCTATCTGACCAATCTGCGAAGACCTGCTTAATCCAATTGGCACCATCCTGGTCAATGTTGCCTACACTCACCATACCTGCAAGGAAGGAGAGAGCGGCCTTGTCTTTTTGTCTTTGAGCCGCTTTGGTGTCTCTTCCATGGCGGGCATTAGCAGTCATATGGCCGATGAGACCGTTTGCCATCATTTGCGCAGCTTGGTCGGATGCTTTTTTTTCCTGAGCAGTTTGGCCACGTAGCCCCAATTTCAAGGTGATATAGTCTTTGGTGGCGGCTTTGGCCGACTGGATGTTATAGGCGTTCGATTTGTAGGATTGGCGCAGCAAAGCATTGTCAACCTCCTGGTTCTTATTGCGTGTAAATATGGAAGCGTCAAATTTATTGTTGTATTCGGGGTGGGAGGCGTAGCTTTTATATTCAACGTTTACGGGATACGATTCGCTCTTTTTTTTGTAGTCGCTATCCACAACCCACAGCCATTTCTTTCCTCCGCTACGCATTTTGCCAGCGTTAAATTCGTAGATATTGGTGGGATACTTGAGTAGCTGCTCCAACAGGAACGGATTTGCCACAGTGTCGGCAAACACTTCCATGGGTTTGTCTTTCGTCTTTGCGGCTCTGTAGCGTTCCTCGTAAATCGCACGCCTAATCATCATTTTGCTCGAATCTGGATGTCTCTCTATGTCGGCTTTGGTATTCTCCGGCAGGCTGTTAAAGTCGGGGTAGGTTTTGAAAAATTCAGCAAGCTCATTCGGTATAGTCTCATCTCCGTATGGCTCATTAAGCAATTGGAGTGCGACCTGAGCAAAGCAATATTCGTTCCAAAACGGCGCATAGACCTGCTGCAGGGGCTCGGAAAGTTTTTTGCTTATTTTGTCTTTGTCAAGGTCCTTTTTGATGTTCTTCTTAAGCTTTTCGTCGGTGGTTTTCGAAAGGATGTATTCAATAGCCGTTCTCTGCTCTGGGTTGGTAATCTTTTGCCCGTAGTTTTGGGCAACGTTTTCAAGAAGGACGCAGATGTTGCCGTTGTCGGTTTCCACCTGCTTCAATCTTGCTTTATGCGCAGCTATTTGCTTTGTTACATCCTTTCTGCCATAGAGCTTCGACCGGAGCACAAACGTTTTGGGCTGATGCTCCACCAGGCTGTCGATCATCTCCTGTGAGAGATAGATCCAGCCATTGGACACATGATGGAAGCTTTGAAAGACTTCCATCGGCGACTTAAAATGATAGGATGGGTTGTCGGAACGAAGTTCCGTGGGGCGCTCACACTTCACCGACGACAGGTCGATGTAGGCCCGCCCGTTCTTGGCTGCGGTTGGCAATACCGACATGATAATCCCAGCCATTAGAATCAAATATTTTTTCATTATGTTGTTTGTGATGATGATTTGTTATTTCTACAAATTGATAGCATGGGGGGCGATGTTTATCCACTTGTTTATTTAAACCAGTCTTGATTCTTTGAACGCGGATACTCCTTAAGGATAAAATCCTTCAACTTAATTAAGAAATTCTTGGCGTCAGCTTCGTTGTCAAAGAAAATTGAATTTTGCCAATTTTCTTTAAGTATCTCCAACTCCTGTTTGGATTCATCTTTAATGTGGATGGTTCTGAAATAGCCATTGCAATCCATTGCAATCCACCAATAGTGCTGCTCTTTGTGCATTTTGCAAAGTTGCCGCGGTCATCCTCTCGTTGGCGTTTGTTGTTGTACGAAAAAAGCGTAGGAATCTGTATCTGTTACCGTCCTACAAGCAGAGGCTTCTCGCATTGCCCTATTCATGTCGGACGGCAACGCAGAAGCCCACGCTTGTATATGCAATCATTACGTCCGGCTATATTTCTCCCGAAATATTGTGCCGAAAGTATGATAATTACATATCCACGGGCATCTACCGTTGCTCAATCCTTGACATGAATATGAAATTTTGCGAGAATTTCTGCTTGTCAAGAATCAGCGCGGATAAACGCTTTCTTATGTATTTAACTACATCCCGCTCCGCTTAACCCCAGACCGGGGCTTCTGCGAATCGGTCTGCGACTGCAAAGTTATAAAAAAATTCTAATATTTGCCAATAGATTATTTATTAAGAGGATATTAATTCACACTATTATCCTCTGCCGCCCTTTCTCCAGGGCATCTATCCCCAACGAAAAGGAGCTATTTCTGCCTCGGCAGAATGATTCGGTCGCCGAGAATTTCGGCGAGACGGCGCTGGAATTCCTTGTACTCGCCTATCTGAGTGATGATTTCCATGGCCTTTTCAGGGTCGGAAGCACCCTCGGTGGCGAGGCGGCGCGTAAGGTCGGTGATGATGTCGGCGACTATCGCATTGCGAAGTTCGATAATTGCTCTGGGCACGAGAGTAGGCAATTGGTCCTGCTCTGTGCTCACGCCTTGTTTGGTGTAGATTTTCGACAGAGTATATCTGTCGACCATAAGCTCTACGGCCGTGGTACGTACGGCGTCGTCGGGGCTGTTTACAAGGCGTGTCTGCACCCATTTCATATCGAATTCATCGATAGAGGCGCGTATATATACTTCGCGGCGCTGCTGTGCTTCCGATTCAAGTCGGGCGAGTTGCTCCATGCTGCCGCCTTTTTGGCGTATTTCCTCGCGGGCTTGCTCGAGCAGAGCTTCCGCTTCGCCTTCGATTTCGGCCATGCGGCGGGCATGTTCTGCCGGCCATTCGTTGTTGCGCATCTCCTTCACGGCGGCATATACAGCCGCGTAGGGTGCGTAGGTAAATCCGATATTGTCGATGTCGAGCTGCGACGATATCACATCGAAGACGGGCACGAGCGCGCACTTGTCGTCGTCGCCCTTCATGGGTATCGACAGCAGGCCGTAGCGCACAAGGTAGCGTGCGAGCATCTCCTCGAAAGGCTTCAGCTTGTTGGCGTCAAGGTTGAGCAGCGGAGCCTCGGCAGCAGGAGCAGTGCGGGCGCTCTCTTCTTTTTCGATACCTTCTATGCTTTTACGAGCTTCTTCGCGGCGCTGATTCTTCTCGTCTTCTACGTATCGGCCCGTGATGAGTACGTTCAGCTGGTTTACGAGCACCTCCTCTGCAATACCGAGCATGCGCGAGCATTGCGAGATATATTCCTGGCGCTTCACTGCCTCGTCGACATGAGCTACCGACTGCAGAATCACATTCACAACCTTGGCGCGTGCCGTGGGGTCGTTTGCCGGGATGTCCTTCATCAGAACCTCGGTCATAAATGCGATAATATCACGCTCATTTTCCGCGAGATACTGCTCGACTTCCGACGACGAATGGCTCTGTGCGAAGCTGTCGGGGTCGTCGCCCGGAGGCAGCAGTAGCACCTTCACATTCAGCTTCTCGGCAAGCAGCATATTGATACCTCGCAGCGAAGCCTTGATACCCGCAGCGTCGGCATCATAGATCAGAGTCACATTCTCGGTAAAGCGGCGCAGGGCTCGTATCTGGCCTTCTGTGAGCGAAGTACCCGACGAAGCCACAACATTCTCCACTCCAGCCTGGTGCATCGAAATCACGTCGAGATAGCCCTCGACGAGTATCACCTTGTCGCGTTTGGCAATGGCGCTCTTGGCCTGGAAGAGGCCGTATAGCTCAAGATTTTTCTTATATATGAGCGACTCGGGCGAGTTGACGTACTTCGCTATTGTCTTGTCGGAGCGCATCGTACGGCCACCGAAGCCCACCACGCGTCCCGAGATACTGAGGATAGGGAACATCACGCGTCCGCGGAAGCGGTCGTAGAGGCTCGTCCGCCCCTCGCGCTCGCTCTTGCCCGCGAGGCCGGTCTCTAAGAGGTACTTCTCGTTATATCCGCCATCGCGGGCGGCGTCGAGCAGGGCAGTGCTGCGGTCGAGCGAATAGCCGAGACGGAACCGCTCTATCATGGCGTCGTTGAGGCCGCGGTGACGGAAATATGCCAGCGCAATATCGCGTCCGTCCGGTGTCTCGAGCAGATTGTGGCGGAAGTGATTGAGCGCAAACTCATTCACCGCAAGCATAGCCTCACGGTCGTTCTGTTGCTGTCGCTCCTCGTCGGTCTGCTCCTTCTCGACTACCTCGATGTTGTACTTCCGAGCGAGATAGCGCAGAGCTTCCTGGTACGACATCTGCTCGTGCTCCATAATGAAGTTGACGGGCGAACCACCCTTGCCGCAACTGAAACACTTGCAGATATTCCTCGACTTGTTTACCGAAAACGACGGCGTGCGCTCGTTGTGAAACGGGCACAGACCCTTGTAGTTGGCACCCGAACGGCGCAACTTCACAAAGTCGCTCACCACCTCTACGATATCGGCGGCGTCGAGAATACGGTTGACCGTTTCCTGATCAATACGTCCCACTCAGATAAGTATGTTTTGCTAAGTATGTGTTCTAAATTATTTATAGTATTGGATTATGAAGAATGTGGATGAAATTTTGCATTCGGCTGAGGGCGTTATGGGGTTCCATAGCAACTGAAGCCGTAATCGCTCTGCGCTTTCGTAGCTTTGCGGAGAAAGAATACGGAAGTTCGCCGCATAGTTTATGAGACAATGCATTAAATAATTTCGAACACATACTTAATATTATCAAACCTTTCCCTGGCGGAGCTGTTCGGCGTATTTGTCGATTTTGTGCAGCTGGGCAGGTATATTGATAGTCTGCGGGCAGTGCGAGAGGCACGCTCCGCAAGCCACACAGCGGTCGGCCTGGCGCAGCGGAGTCACCGCAGTGTCGTAGCCGAAAAGGAAAGCCCGTCGGGCGGCGGCATAGTGCGGGTCGGCGGTATCGCGGGGCACATTGTCCTCGTTGATGCAGCGGTTGTAGTGCGCGAACACTCCCGGTATATTCACACCGTAGGGGCACGGCATACAGTACTTGCAGTCGGTGCAGGGTATGGTGTCGTTCTGGAGAATTTCCACCGCCGTACGCATCAGGAAGCCGTCTTCCTCCTCGGTGATAGGGGCGAGGGGCGAGTAGGTCTTCAGATTATCCTTCAGGTGATCCATATACGTCATGCCCGAGAGCACGGTGAGGACGCCTTCGGGAGTGCCGGCATAGCGGAAAGCCCACGAGGCAATCGAATCGTCGGGCCGACGCGTCTTCATCTTGGTCGAAATGGGATTCGACACCGAAGCAAGGCGTCCGCCGAGCAGAGGCTCCATGATTACGACAGGAATACCGCGCTTGTGGAGCTCGTTGTAGAGGTAGCTCGCGTTGGTGTTGCGCTCATTTATCTCCTTGGCATGGTCCCAGTCGAGGTAGTTGAGCTGAATCTGTGCGAAGTCCCAGTGTACCTCACCCTTGTCCATAAGGCTCAGCAGATGGTCGAATACCTCCACATCGCCATGGTAAGAGAAGCCGAGATTGCGTATCACACCTTTCTCGCGTTGCTCTTTGAGGAAATCGAGCATGCCGTTGTTCACATAGCGGCCCTCGTATGCCTCCATACCGCCCATGCCGATAGCATGCAGCAGTAGGTAGTCGATGTAGTCGGTGCGAAGATTTACAAGCGACTGCTCGAACATCTTGCGCGAGACCTCGGCGCTCCATGTCTCGGGGGAGAAGTTGGAGAGCTTCGTGGCAATGAAATAGCTGTCGCGCGGATGACGCGACAGAGCCTCGCCCACAGCCGACTCCGACCGACCCTTACAGTAAGCGGGCGACGTATCGAAGTAGTTTACGCCCTCGGCAAGAGCCTTGTCAATAAGGGCGTTGATAGCTTCCTGGTCGAGCGAATCGTTGTCAGAGCCGTCGCGCATGCCTATGGTGGGGAAGCGCATACAGCCATAGCCGAGAATCGACACCTCATCGCCCGTGTTGGGGTTGCGGCGCATGGTCATTTTTCCCGATTCCTCGGCGGTCTCGGCATCGTCCGACGCCTTGACACCGCACGATGCCAGAGCACCGGCGGCAGTGAATATTCCTAAATTGCGGAGGAACGAGCGTCGTCCGCTATCGCATTTCTTTACTTGCTTTGCCATACTCAGACAGTTTGATGAGTGTCAAGTCCTGATACATATATTGCGGCATGCTTTGCCGAAAGCTGGCCGGCCGTTCCCGACGGGCAGTGATACTCGCACGAGCCGCAGCCTATGCAGTAGCTTTCGTCAACTACAGGACGCATATTGCCGTCGTCCTGTTTTATCATTTTGATAGCGCCGGCAGGGCAGTGGCGTACGCAGTTGCCGCACGTCTGGCCGAAAGCCGCCGATATACATATCGACGCATCTACCTTTGCCGTACCCGTCTTTATAGTCGACTTCTGAGCCACGCTCACAGGGGTGATAGCGCCGGTGGGGCACACTGTACCGCATCGGTTGCACTCGGGGCGGCAGAAACCGTCGGTAAATACCATTACAGGCTGCATGAATCCGTCAAGCGATGTCGACGGCCTCAGCACCTCATTGGGGCATTCGCTCACGCAGAGCTGGCAGGCCGTACAGTGGCTGCGGAAATGGCGCAGACTCACCGCGCCTGCAGGCACCGAAGGCTCTATACCCTTGTGGGGCTGTTTCTTCTTGATAGGAGCGAAGCCGCCGTCAGTCACCTTTGCCGAAGCAACGGCAGCCGTGGCAAGAGCCGTACCCACCATGAAATTGCGTCGGCCCGCATCCACCGTCTTTTCTTCGGCGGCGGGGGCAGCCTTGCGGCGGGCGAGGGTATAGCTGATAGCCCCCTGCGAACAATTGTTCAGGCAGTCCATGCACACCACGCAGCGGCTGTAGTCAATCTTATGATTCTTTGTATCAATGCACTTGGCCTTGCAGTGTCTTCCGCAGCTTCCGCAGCGGTTGCACTTGTCTGTATCAATTTCGGGGCGCAGCAGCGAGAAGCGCGAGAGGAAACCGAGAATAGTTCCCACCGGGCAGACGGTGTTGCAATAGCCGCGACCGGTGCGGAAAGCGAAAATCGCCACAACAACAAAGGTAATCGCCGCCACTATAGCCACCGCCATATTGAAGTTGACAGTCGCCGCAGGCACCTTATCGAACAGATAGTTGCCGTGAGACGCCTGAGCCTCGGCAAGGCTGCCCATAGCAGAGCGCCACGCCGGTACGAAAGCCTGACCGGCAATGCGTCCGTAAGCGCTGTACGGGTCCATGATGCCAGCTATCGACATCGGCAGCACCGCAAGGAGTCCGAGCACCGCGAGTACGGCGAAAAGCCCGAGGAATATATAGCGCCACATAGTGCGGGGCTTCTCATATTTGTAGAGACCGAGCTTGCGCTTCTGCTTCTTCGAGAAGCGGTTCCTGAGCCACGCCACAATGTCTTGCGACACCCCCAGAGGGCATATCACCGAGCAATATACGCGTCCGAAAACCAGCGTGAGGGCCGCCAGAATCACTATAGCCGTTACATTTACGGCGAGCAGGGCCGGTACAAGTTGTATCTTGGCAGTCCACGCAAGCCACAGAGCCGCGCGGCCGCTGAAGTCAACGAAGACGAGCGAGAGGGCCGTAATGAAGAGCACCGCAAACACGATGCGGAGATATTTCAACGAATGCGATTTCATAGTCTCAGAGTATGAAGAGAAGCACCAGCATCAGCATAGTGAAGATGTGCTTGAGATAAGATAGAATTTCCATTTGCAGTGTGATAAATGATTTCAATCTACAAAGTTAGAAAAAATATCGAATTACCCCAAAATTTCACCCCATGAATCCCGTTTTTTAACGCAATGGAACATTTTTATAGCCCCGACCGCACTTTTTGTCGCCGAAATTGTTTAGTTTTGCAGAATGTTTTAGCTATTTGTATCCTATGGAACATTACAAGACTCTTGTCCCCTATATAGAACAGACCCTCCGAAAGAACTGGGATCTGCTTGCTCTCACCGACTTCAAAGGCCAGTCATTCCAGTACCGCGACGTGGCCCGCAAGGTGGCAAAACTTCACCTCCTTTTCGAGAACGCAGGCCTTAAACCGGGCGACAGAATAGCCCTCTGCGGTCGCAACTGCGCCCAGTGGGCCATTGCGGCGATAGCCTCCATGACCTACGGAACCGTGGCCGTACCCATTCTCCACGACTTCAAGCCCGACAACGTTCACCACCTCGTATGCCACTCAGGCGCTCGCCTCTTCTTCGTCGACGCCCACACGTGGGAGAACCTCGACCACGACAACATGCCCGACCTCGAAGGCGCGATACTCATCAACGACTATTCGCTCCTCTTCTCCCGCAATAAAAAACTCACCGAAGCACGCGAGAATCTCAACCGGCTTTTCGGCGAGAAATATCCCGAGCGTTTCACCCCCGCCGACGTAAAATACCGCAAGGAAGACCCCGACGCAACCGTCCTCATCAACTACACCTCAGGCTCTACAGGATTCTCTAAAGGCGTGATGCTCAGCTATCGCAACCTCTGGAGCAACATTCAGTACTGCATCGACGGCCTCGACTTCCTCTATCCCGGCGACGGCATGGTGAGCATGCTCCCTCTCGCCCACATGTTTGGCTTCACCGTAGAGATGTTGCACCCCTTTGTCAAAGGCTGCCACATCTCCTTCCTCACACGCACACCCTCGCCGAAAATCATCATGGAAGCCTTCGCCGAAGTGCGTCCCAAGCTCATCGTGGCCGTCCCCCTCATCCTCGAGAAGATAGTGAAGACCAAAGTCTTCCCCGTTATCGACAAGCCCCTTATGAAAGTTCTCTTACACGTACCCTACGTCGATAACCGTGTCCTTGCCAAAATCAAGGATAAACTTCTCGCGGCCTTCGGCGGCAACCTCCGCCAGATTATCATCGGAGGCGCCGGCCTCAACCGCGAAGTCGAGACCTTCCTCCGCCGCATCAACTTCCCCTACACCGTAGGCTACGGCATGACGGAGTGCGGCCCCCTCATCGCCTATTGCCCCTGGGATACCCAGCGCCCCTCGTCATGCGGCAAAGTAGTAGACCGTATGGAAATCAAAGTCGACTCTCCCGACCCCGTCAACACCCCCGGCGTACTCTGGGTAAAGGGCGACAACGTGATGCAGGGCTACTACCACAACGACGACGCCACAAAATCGTGCCTCCACCCCGACGGCTGGATGAATACCGGCGACATCGGCACTATCGACGCCGACGGCTACATATACATCCGCGGTCGCGACAAAAGCATGATTCTCGGCCCCTCGGGTCAGAATATATATCCCGAGGAGATTGAGCAGCAGCTCAACAACATGCCCTACGTAGCCGAGTCGCTTGTGGTAGACAAAGACAATAAACTCGTTGCCCTCGTCTACCCCGACATGGACCTCGTGACACGCGAGAAACTCACCGAGCAGCAGATTGAATCGCTGATGAAAGAAAACATCGCCAACCTCAACAAAGCCCTCCCCTCGTACAGCCAGCTCGCCGACGTGAAGATTCTCCACGAAGAATTCGAGAAGACTCCCAAGCGCTCTATCAAGCGCTATCTCTATCAATAAGTAACGTATTTATAACCAATGAAAAAGGATGCTCTGCAGGGCATCCTTTTTCATGTCCGTGCCAAAATAATTTGCACAAGCGTTTGGAGCGATGCCTGGGGTACAGATTCACACAGTCACAAGGCGCCCGAAGGCCACCGATTAACAGCAGCGTATGCAGATACTCTTCATTTTTACCACGCAACTAACACGCTGATTATCTACGTGATGTCCGACTTAGGACATCGATTAAAACCTAACCGGGTACATGCCGTAGCGAAGCGGAGGAATGTGCCCGGATGGCTCACCTCACTACGTTGGCGTCCTCAGGACGCCGATTCATGGCAGAGTCTACGCCCCATACCTCCCATGCTTCCCACATATCCCATACCCTCCTACGCCCATTTCCCCGCCCCGCGACATATACCCGCACACATCCCACAGACCGCATACTATCTTCGCGGCATCATGTCACGCCGCTTCCTCGACATAACCGCAGAATTCGCTCGGTGGTTTGGCCGTTCCCTCTGTTGGTGGGAGCGCAACATCATTTTCACCCTCGAGCGACAGCGA